>JAHIQV010000195.1 GCA_018903185.1 Gammaproteobacteria bacterium
AGTGACCGCATTCTAGAATCAGTGCTTTCACACCCCCCACCTCAACAGGCGGGGGGTGTTTGTCATGGGATCTGCAGGACCCGAGGTCTTGCACCCCGCACCGCGCGAGCCACCAACGCCCATGGAACTGCCCAAACTCACTCCCGGCAAACGCTACACCCTGCCCCGCCCGACCGGCGCCGCCGATGCGCTGCTGCTGGCCCAGCTCGGTGTGCGCGAGAAAGCGGCTGGCCGGCTCACCGCCATCGTCACCGCCGACGCCACCGACGCGCAGCGCCTGATCGACGAGATGGCGTTCTTCGCGCCCGGTCTGCGCTGCGCGCTGTTCCCGGACTGGGAGACCCTGCCCTACGACACCTTTTCGCCGCACCAGGACCTGATCTCCGAGCGCCTGGCCACGCTCTGGCGCATCCAGCAGCACGACAAGGACACCGGTGCCGACGTGGTGCTGGTGCCCGCCACCACCGCGCTGTACCGCCTGGCGCCACCTTCCTTCCTGGCCGGCTACACCTTCCAGTTCAAGGTCAAGCAGAAGCTCGACGAAGCCAAACTCAAGGGCCAGCTCACGCTCGCGGGCTACCAGCACGTGACCCAGGTGGTGAGCCCGGGTGAATACGCGGTGCGCGGCGGGCTGATCGACCTCTTCCCCATGGGCTCGCAGGTGCCGTATCGCGTGGACCTGTTCGACGACGAAATCGACAGCATCCGCACCTTCGACCCCGACAGCCAGCGCAGCCTCTACCCGGTGCCCGAGGTGCGGCTGCTGCCCGGGCGCGAGTTCCCGATGGACGACGCCGCACGCGCCAAATTCCGCAGCCGCTGGCGCGAACTGCTCGACGGCGACCCGACCAAGAGCCGCGTCTACAAGGACATGGGCAACGGCGTGGCCACCGCCGGCATCGAGTACTACCTGCCGCTGTTCTTCGAGCAGACCGCCACGGTCTTCGACTACCTCGGCGAAGCGGCCACGGTTGTGCTGCACGGTGACCTGGAGCCCGCCTTCCAGCGCTTCTGGCAGGACACGCAGGACCGCTACCGCCTCGTCAAGGGCGACCCCGAGCGCCCGGCGCTGCCGCCCGAGAGCCTGTTCCTCTCGGCCGAGCAGTTCTACACCGGGGCCAACGCCCACGCGCAGCTCGCCATCAGACCCCGTGCCCCCACGCTCCCTGCTGCGCAGGGTTCGCTGCCCCCCGAGGGGGCGCTCGCCAGCTTGGGGCGGCCCGGCGCTGGCTCGGGCGTGGACGACATCGAAGACAACGCTTTCGCGCAGAAGCTGGGCGACCTCTCGGTGCTGCGCGGCGCCGAAGACCCGCTCTCGCGCCTGCAGGGCCATATCCGCAACACGCCACACCGCGTGCTGCTGCTGGCCGAGAGCGATGGCCGGCGCGAGAGCCTGCTGGACTTCCTGCGCGCCAGTGGCCTGAACCCGCCGGCCTTCGATTCGCTGGCCGAGTTCCAGGCCAGCGACGAAAAGACCGGCATCGCCACCTCGATGCTCACGGTCGGTTTCAGTTCGCTCGAAGACGGCATCGACTTCGTCACGGAGACCGAACTCTTCGCCGCCGGCCCCACCACGCGCCGGCGCAAGAGGCAGGAGCAGGTCAGCGACGTTGACGCGCTGATCAAGGACCTGAGCGAGCTCAACGTGGGCGACCCGGTGGTGCACAACGCGCACGGCATCGGCCGCTACCGCGGCCTGGTCCACATGGACATGGGCGAAAAGAACCCGGACGGCACGCCCGCGCTGATGGAGTTCCTGCACCTTGAATACGCCGACAAGGCCGTGCTCTACGTGCCGGTGAGCCAATTGCAGCTGATCGGCCGCTACACCGGCGTGAGCGCCGACGAGGCGCCGCTGCACCGCCTGGGCAGCGGCCAGTGGGAAAAGGCCAAACGCAAGGCGGCCGAGCAGGTGCGCGACGCCGCCGCCGAGTTGCTGAACATCTACGCCCGCCGCGCCGCGCGCCAGGGCCATGCGTTCCGCTTCAGTGCGCAGGACTACGAGATTTTCGCCAACGACTTCGGCTTCGACGAAACCGCCGACCAGCGCGGCGCGATCCATGCGGTGATCCAGGACATGATCAGCCCGCGCCCGATGGACCGGCTGGTGTGCGGAGACGTGGGTTTCGGCAAGACCGAGGTGGCCTTGCGCGCCGCGTTCGTGGCCGTGACCGGCGGGCGCCAGGTGGCCTTCCTCGCGCCCACCACGCTGCTGGCCGAGCAGCACTACCAGACGCTGGTGGACCGCTTCGGCAAGTGGCCGGTGAAGATCGCCGAGATGAGCCGCTTCCGCTCGCAGAAGGAAATCACCGCGGCGCAAAAAGGCATCGCCGATGGTTCGGTGGACATCGTCGTCGGCACACACAAGCTGCTGAGCGAAAAGACGCAGTTCAAGGACCTGGGCTTGCTCATCATCGACGAGGAACACCGCTTCGGCGTGCGCCACAAGGAGCAGATGAAGGCCCTGCGCGCCGAGGTCGACGTGCTCACGCTCACCGCCACGCCGATCCCGCGCACGCTGGGCATGGCGCTCGAAGGCCTGCGCGACCTCTCGGTCATCGCCACCGCGCCGCAGCGCCGCCTGGCGATCAAGACCTTCGTGCGCAGCGAGAGCAACGGCGTGATCCGCGAGGCCGTGTTGCGCGAGTTGAAGCGTGGCGGCCAAGTCTATTTCCTGCACAACGAAGTCGAGACGATCGAGAACCGCAAGCAGAAGCTGGAAGAAATCCTGCCCGAGGCGCGCATCGCCATCGCCCACGGCCAGATGCCCGAGCGCGACCTGGAGCGGGTCATGCGTGACTTCGTGGCGCAACGCTACAACCTGCTGCTGTGCTCGACCATCATCGAGACCGGCATCGACGTGCCCACGGCCAACACCATCGTCATGAGCCGCGCCGACAAGTTCGGCCTGGCCCAGCTGCACCAGCTGCGCGGCCGCGTCGGCCGCAGCCACCACCAGGCCTACGCCTACCTCATGGTGCCGGACATCGAAGGCCTGACCAAGCAGGCCGCCCAGCGGCTCGACGCGATCCAGCAGATGGAAGAACTGGGCAGCGGCTTCTACCTCGCGATGCACGACCTGGAGATCCGGGGTGCGGGCGAGGTGCTCGGCGAGAACCAGAGCGGCAACATGCTGGAAGTGGGCTTCCAGCTCTACAACGAGATGCTCAACGAAGCCGTGCGCTCGCTGAAAGCCGGTCGCGAACCCGACCTGCTCTCGCCGCTGTCGGTCACCACCGACATCAACCTGCACGCCCCGGCCCTGCTGCCCAACGACTACTGCGGCGACGTGCACTTGCGTCTGTCGTTCTACAAAAAGCTGGCCACCGCCAAGAGCACCGACCAGGTGGATGCGCTGCTCGAAGAAATCGTGGACCGTTTCGGCAAACTGCCCCCACAGGCGCAGACGCTGATCGACGTGCACCGCCTGCGCTGCATCAGCGCGCCCTATGGCGTGGTGAAGGTGGACGCGGCGCCCGGCGTCACGAACATCACCTTCAAGGCCAATCCGCCCATCGAGCCCATGCGCATCATCGAGCTGATCCAGAAGAACCGGCACATCAAGCTCGCGGGCAACGAGAAGCTGCGCATCGAGCGCGCGCTGCCCGAGGTGAAAGACCGGGTGCAGCTGGTGCGCGACGTGCTGCGCTCGCTGGGGCAGCCACTGAAGCCCGAGGCTGCGCCAGCCGAGGCTTGATCTGCATCAAGGACCACCGCCGATGGGCGCGGCGTTCACCTGCCGTTCACGTGCGCGCCAAGAAACTTCATGTTGGCGCCGCACCATCGCGGCTTCTGAACCGAAGGGAACCCACATGAACCTGTCCACCCACCGCCCCTGGATCACGCCCGTCGTGATCGGCGCCTTTCTGCTCTCCACCGTCACCGGCGTGCTGATGTTCTTTCACCTCGACAGCGGTCTGAACAAGACCGCGCACGAGTGGCTGAGCTGGGTCATGGTGATCGGCGTCTCGCTGCACGTGCTGCTGCACATGCCGGCCTTCAAACGCTATTTCAGCCAGACCCCGGGTCGCGTGATCATGGGGGCGTTTGCCTTGGTGCTGGCGTTGAGCTTCATTCCGGCCGGCGGCAGCGCAGGCAGCGAACCTGGCTTTGCGCCACCTGTACGCGCCCTGGCCAAGGCCCCGATCACCGTGCTGGCCCAGGTGGCGGGCACCAGCACCGACGACGTCAAGACCCGGTTGCAGGCAGCCGGCTTCACCGTCACCAGCGACCAGCAATCGGTGGCGGACCTGGTGGGCGGCGATCTGAAGGTACAGATTCGCGCGATGAGCCAGGTGCTGGCACAGCCCAAGTCCTGAGCGGAACGGTCATCCCGGCTCCCGCGATAATTCCGGGATGACTTCCACCACCGAATTTGCCCCCGGCCTCACCGTTCAGGGCTTCACGCCGCCGCTGAAACTCAAGGACTTCAAGCTCATCGCGTTCGACATGGACTCCACGCTCATCAACATCGAGTGCGTGGACGAAATCGCCGACGCGGCCGGCCGCAAGGCCGAGGTCGCCGCCATCACCGAAGCTGCGATGCGCGGCGAGATCACCGACTACAAGGAAAGCCTGCGCCAGCGCGTCGCGCTGCTGCGCGGCGTGACGGTGGCCCACATGGAGCAGGTGCTGGCCGAACGCCTGCAGCTCAACCCGGGCGCCGAAACGCTGGTGAAAGCCCGCAAGGCCGCCGGGCTGAAGGTGTTGCTGGTTTCGGGCGGATTCACCTATTTCACCGACCGGGTGCGCGACCGCCTCGGCATCGACTTCACCCGCTCCAACGTGCTGGAAATCGAGAGCGGCCCCAACTGCGGGCAGCTCACCGGCCGCATGGTGGACCAGGCCTGGGGCGACATCTGTGACGGCGCCGAAAAACGCCGCACGCTGCTGGAAGTGGCCTCCCTGCTGGGCATCGAAACGGGCCAGTGCATCGCCATGGGCGACGGCGCCAACGACCTGCCGATGATGGGCGTGGCGGGCCTGTCGGTGGCGTACCACGCGAAGCCGAAGGTGCGCGAACAGGCCATGGTCGCCATCAACGAGGGCGGGCTGGACCGGCTGCTCGAAGTGCTGCGCTGATGTAGCCCGATACCCGCGTCTGCAACTGTGCGCTCAGCCGGCATGTTGACCCGTTCCTGCCCCGCTTCAGAGTCACCCGCTCAAAGGCGGTTGATGCGGCTGGTGACAGGGTTCCTCGTCCTGCTGGCCCTGTGGTGGCTGCCGGTCAGCGCACAAACCCCAGGCACACCGGCTGACACCAGCACGCCGGATGAGCTGCATGTTTTCGTTCGCGAGGGTTGCCCGCACTGTGCGAGCGCCAAGGCGTTCCTCGCTGCGTTGGGCCCCGAGGACCTGCGCGGTGTGCACGTCGTTCTGCGCGACGTGAGCCAGGACGAACAAGCCCGCAGCGATCTGGAACGCCTCTCGCAGGCGGTCGGCGCCTGGCCGCCGGGCGTGCCCACCTTCTTGTTCAAGGGCACGGTGCTGGTGGGCTTTGACGACAGCGAGCACACCGGCCGTGCCTTGCTGCAACTGATCCAGCAGGACGGCGCCAGGCCCGCCGTTCGAGATCAGGTCGAGACACAGCTCTTCGGCCCCCTGAATGTCAACCGCCTGGGACTGCCGCTGTTCACGCTGGCACTGGGGCTGCTGGATGGATTCAACCCGTGCGCCACCTGGGTGTTGCTGTTCCTGCTGTCGCTACTGGTGCGCCTGCGGGACCGCCGGCGCATGGCCGTGGTGGCCGGCACTTTCGTCCTGGCCAGTGGCGCGGTCTACTATGCCTTCATGGCCGCCTGGCTGAACTTCTTCGTCGTGCTCGGTCTCTCCAGCACCTTGCGCGTGGTACTGGGAACCGTGGCGCTGCTGATCGGTCTGCTCAACGTGAAGGATTTTTTTGCCTTTGGGCGCGGCCCCTCGTTCAGCATTCCCGATTCGGCCAAACCCGGACTGTATGAGCGGATGCGCCGCGTCATGGCGTCGCCCACGCTCGGACTGTCCCTGGTCTCGGTCATCACGCTGGCGGTGCTGGTGAACTTCGTCGAGCTGCTGTGCACCGCGGGCTTCCCGGCCATCTACACCGCCGTGCTCGCGCAACACGAGCCGACCGCCGCCGGCCGCTATGCCTACCTCGGCCTCTACATCCTGGGCTACATGGCCGACGACGCGCTCATGGTGGGACTGGCTGTGAGCGCACTGAGCCGGCGCAAGCTCAGCGAGCGCGCCGGCCGCATGCTCAAGCTGTTCGCCGGCAGCGTCATGCTGTTGCTGGGTCTGGTGCTGCTGCTGCGGCCCGGCTGGCTGATGTGACCCCCTTCCTCCGCACCCCGCTCAATCCCATGTCACCTTCAATCGGGTCCCGTCTTCGCAACCACTGGCGAGCGCAGTGGAAGAGCCACCTCGGCACACTGGTGCTGGTGGTGCTGGTGTTCGTCGGCGTGCAGGCCTGGCAGACGCGAGACGTGCCGTCGGGCTCCGCCCCCGACTTTGCATTCACCCTGATCCTGCCCGATGGCAGCCAGCGCAGCAGCACGCTGAACGCATGGCGCGCAGAGCACCCCGGCCAGCCAGTGGCCTTGCACATCTGGGCCGAATGGTGCCCGATCTGCCGCGCCGAGGAACACAGCGTCACGCGGGTGTCGCGCGACTGGCCGGTGCTCACCGTGGCCATGCAATCGGGCCAGGCCGATGCGGTGGCCCGCGTGCTGGCGAAACGCCAGTTGCCCTGGGCCACGGCGCTGGACACCCGGGGCGAGATCGCCCGGGCACTCGGATTCAGGGCAGTTCCCGCGTTCGTGGTCGTGGACGACCGGGGCCGCCTGCGCGGAGCCAGTGTGGGCTACACCAGCGAGATCGGCATGCGCCTGCGCCTGTGGTGGGCGCGGCTCACCTGAGCGCCGCCCTCAGCCACCCGCGCGTTTGATGGTGTGGCCCTGGGCCTTCAGCGCGGTCATCACACGCTCAATGTGATCGCCCTGGATCTCGATCACGCCGTCCTTCACCGTTCCGCCCGTACCGCAAGCCGCCTTGAGCTGTTTGCCCAGCGCCGTCAGGCCCGCGGCATCGAGTGCCAGCCCCTTGACCAGCGTCACCGCCTTGCCGCCCCGGCCCTTGGTTTCGCGCGACACGCGCACGGTGCCATCGCCCGCAGGCACCACCGCCTGCTTGCAGATGCACTGCGCCACCGGTTGCCGGCAAGCGGGACACATGCGACCCGCTTCGGTGGAATACACCAGGCCGCCCAAAGAAGACAACTTGTTTTTCATGGGCCCGCATCGTAACGCGGGGCTGCCCCGCGGGGGTCGACCGTTAAACTTCACCCCCCATGCCATTCATCTCCCTCGGGCTTGCCCCCACCCTCGCCCAGGCCGCCGCCGAACTCGGCTTCACCGCGCCCACCCCCATCCAGCTGGAAGCCAT
>JAHIQV010000196.1 GCA_018903185.1 Gammaproteobacteria bacterium
CAACCCGCCTGTTCCGCGCAACGCTCCATGCGCTCACGCCGCTCCTGGCGGAAATTCGGCACCGCCAGGCGCACACCGTCCAGGTCGGTGAAAGGCGTGGTCCGGCTATTTCATTTTTGATTGGAGCTGGATCGTCTCGCCCGCCACCATGAAACGCCCGCGCCCGCGGTGGTGCAAGGTGCGCGCGTCCTTGTGCGCGGGGTCCACCCAGGCCTTCACCACCTCCAGCACAAACAGACCGTACTTCGCCACCATGCCCGTGTCCACCACGCGGCACTCGAGGCTGGCAAAACACTCCTTGATCAACGGTGCGCCCACCACTTTGGCCGGCACCGGCGTGAGCCCGAAGCGCTCGAACTTGTCCACGTTGCGGCCCGACGCGTTGCCGCAAGCCACCACCTGCTCCGCAATCTCCACCGAAGGAATGTTGATCACGCACTCGCGCGACGCCTTGAGCAAGCCATACGAATGGTTGCGCGGGCTGACCACACAGCCCACCAGCGGCGGCTCGAACTCCAGCATCAGGTGCCAGGACTGCACCATCACATCCGTCTGCCCGCCGCTCGCCGTGGTCAGCAGCACCACCGGGCCGGGTTCGAGCAGGGTGTAGGCCTTGGCGAGCGGGAACGATCTTTTGGCCATGTGTGGGCTCCCGTTGCGCAGATTCAGGACGTCGCGCCGAACGCCTCGTGGAAGAGCACCGTGCCGCGCGGCAAGGTATCGGTGAACGGCAGCACCATGAAATATTCCGGCGGTATGTCCGGGTAGACAAGCTGCGCCTCATTGCGAAAACCGAAGCGCCGGTAGTAGCCCGGATCGCCCACCAGCATGATGCCCGCCGCACCCTGCTCGCGCAGCGCCTGCAGCGCGGCCTGCATCAGCGCCGATCCGATGCCCTGCCCTTGGCGAACCGGCAACACCGAAATCGGCCCCAGCCCATGCCAGCCCGGCGTGCCGTCGGCAATGACCACCGGCGAGGTCGCCACATGCCCCACCAGCGCACCACCCTGCTCCGCCACCAGCGACAGACTCATCGCACCGGCGCGGCGCAGCGCGTTGACGATGAAGGCCTCGGTATGGCTGGTGTGGGGTGCGTTCAGGAAGGCGGCCGTGGTGAGGGCCGCGATAGCGTCTGCATCGGCGGGCGTTTCGGGCCGGATCATGGTGTAGAGCCGGTCAGGGTCTTTGGGTTTTGGGCGCTGAAGAAGTGGGAGTCAACAGATCAAACCGCTGCGCCCAACCGCCCCACCCCCTCTTCAATCTTCTCCACCCCCACCGTCGCAAACGAGAGGCGCAGGGTCGCGTGGTCGGGGTTCGTGGCGTAGAACGGCGCGCCGGGCACGAAGGCCACGCCTTTTTCAATCGCGCGTTTGGCCAGCTCGCCACCGTCGGCCACCTTGCCGCCCGCGCCCGTGAGACGGGCCCAGACGAACAGGCCGCCTTGCGGCTGCACGAACTCGATGGCGTCGCCCAATTCACGGCGCAGGGCGTTGCCCATGGCGGTGGCGCGTTCGGCGTACACCGCGCGCACCTTGGCCAGCGTGGCGGGCATGCGGCCGGCTTTCAGGTACTGCGCGGCGGTGGCCTGGGCAAAGGTGCTGGTGTGGGCGTCGCTGAACTGTTTGCACATGGTCGCATTGGCCAGCAACTCGGCCGGGCCGACCATCCAGCCCACGCGCAGGCCGGGGCTCAGCACCTTGCTGAGCGAGCCGCAGTGCACCAGCAGCTCGCGGCTGCCGGGCACGCTGGCGCTGAGGGCCAGCAGGCTCGGGGGTGGCGCTTCGCCGAAGTAGAGATCGCCGTACGGGTCGTCTTCCACGATCAGCGTGTTGTGCTTCACCGCCATTTCCAGCACGCGCTGGCGCCGCTCCAGGCTGAGCATGGCGCCGCTGGGGTTGCCGAAGGTGGGGATGAGGTAGACGAATTTGGGCTTGTGTTCTTCGATCAGCTGCTCCAGCTCGTCGGTCTTCACGCCGTTGCCGTCCACCGGTGCGCTGATGAGCTGCGCGCCGTAGAGGCGGAAGCACTGGATGGTGGCGAGGAAGGTCGGGCCTTCGACGATGACCTTGTCGCCGGGGGACACGAGCGTCTTGCCCAGCAGGTCCAGCGCCTGCTGGCTGCCGGTGGTGACGATGAGGTCGCTGGCCGTCACGCCCTGGTTGCCCTTGCTGATCATGAACGCGGCGAGCTGTTCGCGCAGTGGCTGGTAACCCTCGGTAGCGCCGTATTGCAGGGCGCCGCCAGGTTCTTCGGTCAGCGCGGTGTTGACGGCTTCGCGGATGCCGTCCACGTCGAACATGGCGCTGTCGGGAAAGCCCCCGGCAAAGCTGATGATGCCGGGTTTGCCCAGCAGCTTGAAGAGTTCGCGGATGGCGGAGGTTTCGACGTTGTTGAGGCGGTCGGCAAATGGCAGAGGCATGCTGTGTCTCGGTGTCTGGAATGGGAAGCACATAAGATAGCAGACGCTCGCCACTTCGCCCGATCCGCCCATGCCCTTCAACCGCTCCCTGATCGTTGCCCTGGCTCTGTGCCTGACGCTCGGTCAGAGCGCCTGGGCGCAAGACCTCGACGAGGCCAAGCGGGCCGACATCGAGCAACTGCTGGAGCTCACCCAGACCCTGAGCAACGCGCGCGCCAACATGAACACCGTGTTGCAGCAACTGGTGCAGCAACTGCGCCAGAAACAGCCCAAGTTGACAGAAGAGCACCTCCAGATCGTCGCCGAGGCCCACGAAGCGGTGTTTGATGAAAACATCGGCGTGTTCAAGGTGCTGATGGTGCACCTGTACCACAAGCATTTCAGCGCCGAGGACATCCGGCAACTGCTGGTGTTCTACGCGTCGGACACCGGCCGCAAGCTCACCCTCGTCACGCCCGCGCTCAACCGGGAATCGTTCGAGATCGGCGTACAGTTCGGCCGCCTGCTCGGGCCCAAGGTGGAACAGCGGGTCAGGGAACGGCTCGCGTCCAAGGGCGTCACCCTGTAAACCCGCATCAGCCCATGAAACCCGCCGCCATCGAAGCCTTTTTTTCAACCCTCCAGGCCGCCAACCCGCATCCCGTCACCGAGCTGGAATACACCAGCGTGTTCGAGCTGCTGACCGCGGTGCTGCTGTCGGCCCAGGCCACCGACGTGGGCGTGAACAAGGCGACACGCAAGCTGTTCCCGGTGGCGAACACGCCGCAGAAAATCCTGGCACTGGGCCAGGAGGGGCTGGAAAGCTACATCAAGACCATCGGCCTGTACCGCAGCAAGGCGAAACACCTGATGGAAACCTGCCGCATCCTGGTGGAGCGCCATGGCGGCGAGGTGCCGCGCACGCGCGAGGCGCTCGAAGCCCTGCCCGGGGTGGGCCGCAAGACGGCCAACGTGGTGCTCAACGTGGCCTTCGGCCAGCCCACGATGGCGGTGGACACGCACATCTTCCGCGTCAGCAACCGCACCGGTCTGGCCCCCGGCAAGACGCCGCTGGCGGTCGAGCAGCAGCTGATGAAGCGCGTGCCGCCCGCCTACGCGGTGGACTCACACCACTGGCTGATCCTGCTCGGGCGTTATGTGTGCCAGGCGCGCAAGCCGCTGTGCCACCGCTGCGCGGTGTCGGCGTATTGCGACTTCAAGCCGAAGACGGCCGGTTAAGGCGACATCCAGCCCTGCACCACGGGCAGCTTCGTCGCGATCTCGGTGGCGGCGTGCAGCAGCAGCCCCACCAGCGCCCCCACCAGCGTGCCGTTGATGCGGATGAACTGCAGGTCGCGGCCGATGTGGTCTTCCAGCACGCGGCTCATGTCGTGCGCGTCCCAGGCCTCCACCCGCTGCGCCACGAAGCCGACGATGTTGTCGCGGCTGCCTTCCAGCGCACGCAGCAGCACCTGCTGCGCCTGGGTGTTGAGCCAGTCGCGCAGCGTGGCGTCGGCCAGCAGCTGCCGCCCGGCGGTCTGCACCACGCTGGCGTAGCGCGCGGCGAGCGCGGTGTCGGGTTGCTGCGCCTCGTTGCCCAGGCGCTGCATCACCTCGTGCCACCAGGCTTCGATGGGCTCGTTCCATTGCGGCAGGTCCAGCCAGGCGTCGCGCCAGGTGGCCACGCGGGCCTGCCAGTCGGCGTCGGTCTGCAGGCGCTGGATCGACTGCGCCATCCAGTCATCAAACCGGTGGCGCAGCTCGTGTTGCGGGTCGGCCGCCACATCGGCCAGGGTGTGCGTGAGCGCGGCCACCAGCTTGCGCGTGGCCAGGCGCGCAGCCATCTGGTCGAGGCCCACGTATTTGAGTTGTTTGAGTTCGCCCGCGATGCGCTCGGTGAGCTGCTCCTGCACCGCGTCCTGTTCGGCCCAGTGCGCCATCTGCTGCAACAGGCCGTTGAGCCATTGCTGGTGGTGGCCGTGTTGCGTGAGAGCGGCGAGCGCCTGCCCGCCGAGCGTGGCCAAGTCCACCTGGCGCAGCAGGCGCTGCGCGAGTTGGGCCACCCACTGCCGCACGAGGGTCTGGTCGAGCGCGTTCAGCAAGGCCGGCGTGGCCTGCTGCAGCCACCGGCCCACGCGGGCGGCCGACTCGGGCTGCGCCAGCCAGCGGCCCAGTTCCTGCCCCACGTCCCAGCGCGCCAGCATGGGGCGCACGTGTTCGGCGGTGAGGAAGTGCGTGCCCAGAAAACGCGCGAGCTGCGCGCCCAGCCGGTCCTTGTTGGCCACGATGATGGCTGTGTGCGGAATCGGCAGGCCCAGCGGGTGGCGGAACAGCGCGACCACGGCAAACCAGTCGG
>JAHIQV010000197.1 GCA_018903185.1 Gammaproteobacteria bacterium
ACATCCGTCCCGGCAGTTTTTTCCTCGATCTCAACTCCGCCTCGCCCGGCACCAAGCAGCGGGCAGCCGCGTTGATCGAGGCTGCGGGTGGGTTCTACGTCGAAGCCGGCGTCATGACCTCGGTGCCGCCCTACGGTATCCGCGTGCCCATGTTGCTGGGGGGGCCGCACGCGGCGCGCCTGCAGCCGGTGCTGGCCGCGCTGGGCATGGACGCCAAGGTGGCCAGTGAAAAACTGGGCATCGCTTCGGCCACCAAGATGTGTCGCAGCGTGATGATCAAGGGCCTGGAGGCGCTGGTGATCGAGAGCTACACCACGGCGCGGCACCACGGCGTCGAAGACGCCATGATCGCCACGCTGCAGGAGACCTTTCCTTCGATCGACTGGCAAAAGCAGGGCAGCTATTTCTTCAGCCGCGTGGCGCAGCACGGCAAGCGCCGCGCCGAAGAGATGCGAGAGGTGGCGAACACCGTGCGCGAGGCCGGCTTCGAGCCCTTCATGGCCGCGGCCATCGCCGAGAAACACGACTGGATGGCCGCGCAGTCGCGCGCCGGGCATTTCGCCGACCTGGGCCAGAACCCACCGTGGCAGGCCTTTGCCGACCGCCTGCTGGCGGCGCGTCCCGCCGCCAACGACGCATAAGGCCGCTTTCACACATGCTCGACATCCTGGCCATCACCGGCCCGATCTACCTCTGCATCGCGGCCGGTTACGCCAGCGTGCGCTGGAACCTGTTCACCAAGGCCGACATGCGCGTGTTCGGCAAGTTCGTGATCCAGATCGCGCTGCCCGCGCTGCTGTTCAACGCGCTGGCTTCACGCCCGCTCGGCGAGGTGGTGCACACGGGGTACCTGCTGGCGTTCACCGCCGGGTCGCTGGCGCTGATCGGGGGCGCGCTGTGGTTCGCGCGCAGTGTGCAACGCAAGAGCCTGACCGAGAGCGCCTATGTGGCCATGGGCATGACCTGTTCCAACAGCGGCTATGTGGGCTACCCCGTGATGCTGCTGCTGTTCGGGCCCCTGGGCGGTGTGATCCTGGCGCTCAACCTGATCGTGGAAAACCTCATCAAGCTGCCGCTGCTGTTCACGCTGGCCGACGCGGGCGCGCACGAAGGCGAGCGGCCTTCGCTGTTGCAGGCGCTGAAACAGACCGGCGAGCGCCTGGTGCGCAACCCGATGATCGTGGCCATCTTTGCCGGCTTCGTGGTGGCCCTGCTGGGCTGGCAGCTGCCCGCGGTGATCACGCGCACCGTGACCCTGTTTTCCGCCGCGAGCAGCGGCATGGCGCTGTTCATCATCGGCGGCACGCTGGTGGGCTTGCAGGTCAAGGGCATGCGCCGCCAGGTGTCGCTGATCGCGGTGGGCAAGCTGCTGCTGCACCCGCTGGCGGTGTTCGCCGCCGTCTCGCTGTTGCCGCTGCTGGGGCTGCCATCCGTTGACGGCGATCTGCGCACCGCGGCGGTGCTCTCGGCCGCCATGCCCATGCTGGGCATCTATTCCATCCTCGCTCAGCGCCACGGCTTTGAGGGCTTCACGGCGGCGGCGCTGCTGGCGACCACGGCGGCATCGTTTTTCACCCTCAGCGCGATCCTCTGGTTGATGCGCCACAGCGCTGGCTGGCTAGCTTGATGCGTTGATGGCGTCCAGCGTCTGGCGGATCAGGGCCAGTGTGGTCTGTTGCGTGAGCGTGGCGGGGCGCAACGAGCTGGTGGCCAGGCACAGGCGGGTGCGCAGCGGTGGCTGGATGGAGCGCGTGCGGTAGGCCGACGGCCGGATCGAGCTGGCCACCGCGTTGCGTGAAAGCAGGGCGGCGCCCGCGCCGTCGGCCACGAGGTCCAGGATGGCCGAAACCCCGTCGATTTCCAGCGCCACCCGTGGCCTGCAGCCGATGTTGGCCATCTCGGTTTCCACATGCATGCGCAACGCGTTGGGCCGGCTCGGGATCACCAGCGGCAGTTGTGCCACCTCGGCCAGTGGAACGGGCGGGGGCGGCGGATCTTCGGCCAGTCCGGCCGGGCGCAGCTGCACCAGCAGCAACTCTTCGTCCTGCAGTGGCGAGATGTCGATGTCCGGCGCGGGCTGGGCGTTGTAGAGCACGGCGATGTCCAGCCGGCCGGTGATCAGCCATTCCTGCATGGTGGCCGACAGGCCTTCGCTGACGGACAGGCTGGCCTCCGGCAACTGGGCGCGAAAAGCGCGCGTGAGCGGCACGGTGAGCACGCGCGCCAGGCTGGGCGGCAGACCGATCGCGACCCGCCCGGCGAGCGCACCGCGCACCCGGCCGAGCTCCTCGCGAGCCCGCTCCACCTGGTGCAGGATGCCGCGGCCGTGCTCCAGCAACAGCTTGCCGGCTTCGGTGGGTGTGGCGCCGCGGCCGTTGCGCACCAGCAGGTTCTGGCGCAGCTCCACCTCGAGCAGCCGCACCTGGCGCGACAGCGCGGGCTGGGCCACGTCCAGCGCGAGCGAGGCCTTGGTGAAACTGCCCAGCTCGGCGACGCGCACAAAGTATTCGAGTTGTTTGAGGTCCATGGCCTGCGATTTTGGGGAATAGCTCCATCATAGGTATAGTTTTTTGTTCTAGCTGTTAGCGCGCCGGGGGACTGGTTTGACGGTGTGGTGAAGTTCACAATCCGCCATCGACAGCCCCTGTTCGGCAAGGGCCGCAACCGCACCAGGAGATCTTCCGCATGAGCCAGCAAAAACCCCTCATCATCGACTGCCACGGCCACTACACCACGGCCCCCAAGGCGCTGGAGAACTGGCGCAACGCGCAGATCGCCGGCATCAAGGACCCGGCTTCGATGCCGAAAGTGAGTGACCTGAAGATCAGCGACGACGAACTGATCGAGACCATCGAGGCCAACCAGCTGCGCCTGATGAAAGAGCGGGGCTCAGACCTCACCATCTTCTCGCCACGCGCCAGCTTCATGGCGCACCACATCGGCGATTTCAACATCAGCGCCACCTGGGCCGCGATCTGCAACGAACTCTGCTACCGCGTGAGCCAGTTGTTTCCGGACCACTTCATTCCCGCCGCCATGCTGCCGCAGAGCCCTGGCGTGGACCCTGCGACCTGCATCCCCGAGCTGGAGAAGTGCGTCAAGGAATACGGCAACGTCGGCATCAACCTCAACCCCGATCCGTCGGGCGGCCACTGGACCAGCCCGCCGCTGACCGACAAGGCCTGGTACCCCATCTACGAAAAGATGGTCGAGCACGACATCCCCGCGATGATCCACGTCAGCACCAGCTGCAACGCCTGCTTCCACACCACCGGTGCGCACTACATCAACGCCGACACCACGGCCTTCATGCAGCTGATCCAGGGCGACTTGTTCAAGGACTTCCCCACGCTCAAGTTCGTCATCCCGCACGGCGGCGGCGCGGCGCCTTACCACTGGGGCCGATACCGGGGTCTGGCGCAGGAACTGAAGAAGCCATTGCTCAAGGACCACCTGCTGAACAACGTGTTCTTCGACACCTGCGTCTACCACCAGCCCGGCATCGATCTGCTGACCAAGGTGATCCCGGTGGACAACATCCTGTTTGCCTCGGAAATGATTGGCGCCGTGCGCGGCATCGACCCCGAGACCGGTTATTACTACGACGACACCAAGCGCTACATCGAAGCCTCGACCATTGTCGTGGGCGACGACCGCTACAAGGTCTACGAAGGCAATGCGCGGCGCGTGTTCCCGCGCCTGGACGCGGCTTTGAAACAGAAAGGAATCTGACCATGTATCAACTCGGCGTCGTTTACCGCAACATCACCCGTGCCGACCGCGCTGCGGCCGACGGCCTGGCCGCGCTGGGCTCGGCCACCGTGCACGAAGCCATGGGCCGCGTCGGCCTGCTCAAGCCCTACATGCGCCCGATCCAGACCGGTGTGCAGGTCTCGGGCACGGCGATCACCGTGCTGCTGCAACCCGGTGACAACTGGATGATGCACGTGGCCGCCGAGCAGATCCAGCCCGGCGACATCGTGGTCGCGGCCGTCACGGCCGAGTGCAGCGACGGTTACTTCGGCGACCTGCTGGCCACCAGTTTCCAGGCGCGCGGCGCCCGCGGCCTGATCATCGACGCCGGCGTGCGCGATGTGAAGACGCTCAAGGATATGAACTTCCCGGTCTGGTCCAAGGCCATCTCTTCCAAGGGAACCATCAAGGCCACGCTGGGCTCGGTGAACATTCCCATCGTGTGCGCCGGCATGCTGGTCACGCCCGGCGATGTGGTCGTGGCCGACGACGACGGCGTGGTCTGCGTGCCGGCGGCGCGTGCGGCGGAAACGCTGGCTGCGGCGATCAAGCGCGAGAGCTTCGAAGGCGAGAAGCGCGACAAGCTGGCCTCGGGTGTGCTGGGGCTGGACATGTACAAGATGCGCGAGCCGCTGGCCGCTGCCGGTCTGAAATATATCGATTGAGGAAGTCCCCATGAGCAAACCGACTTCGGGTGACTTCACCAAAACCGCTGGCTGGATGGACTGGTACACAGGTCCGTCCAGGCCGAAATTCCAGCTGCCAGCCGGCGCGGTGGACGCGCACTGCCACGTGTTCGGCCCGGGCGCCGAGTTCCCCTACGCGCCCGAGCGCAAGTACACACCCTGCGACGCCAGCAAGCACGAGCTGTACGCGCTGCGCGACCACCTGGGCTTTGCCCGCAACGTGGTGGTGCAGGCCACCTGCCACGGGGCGGACAACCGCGCCATGGTGGACGCACTGGTGAACAGCGGCGGCAAGGCGCGTGGCGTGGCCACGGTCAAGCGCAGCGTGAGCGATGCCGAGATCCAGGCCATGCACGACGCCGGTGTGCGCGGCGTGCGCTTCAACTTCGTCAAACGCCTGGTGGACTTCACGCCCAAGGACGAGCTGCTGGAGATCGCCGGCCGCATCGCGAAGTGGGGCTGGCATGTGGTGATTTACTTCGAGGCGGTGGACCTGCCCGAGCTGTGGGACTTCTTCACCGCGCTGCCCACCACCGTGGTGGTGGACCACATGGGTCGGCCCGATGTGTCGCTGCCGGTGGACGGCCCGCAGTTCGCGCTGTTCGAGAAGTTCATGCGCGAGCACAGCAACGTGTGGAGCAAGGTGAGCTGCCCGGAGCGCCTGTCCGTCACCGGCCCCAAGGCCCTGAACGGCGAGCAGAATGCTTACCAGGACGTGATCCCTTTTGCCAGGCGCATCGTCGAGCAGTTCCCCGACCGCGTGCTCTGGGGCACCGACTGGCCGCACCCGAACCTGAAGGACCACATGCCCGACGACGGCCTGCTGGTGGACTTCATCCCGCACATCGCGCCGAACGCCGAGCTGCAGAAGAAGCTGCTGGTCGACAACCCGATGCGCCTCTATTGGCCCGAGGAGGTTTGAACATGGCACTCGACAAGCCCTACAAAGACGTGCCCGGCACGATCATCTTCGACGCCGAGCAGTCTCGCAAAGGCTTCTGGCTCAACCAGTTCTGCATGTCGCTCATGAAAGCCGAGAACCGCGAGAAGTTCAAGGCCGACGAGCGCGCCTACCTCGATCAGTGGGCCATGACCGAAGAGCAGAAGCAGGCCGTGCTGGCGCGCGACCTCAACTGGTGCATGCGCACCGGCGGCAACATCTACTTCCTGGCCAAGATCGGCGCCACCGACGGCAAGAGCTTTCAGCAGATGGCGGGCTCCATGACCGGCATGACCGAAGCCGAATACCGCGACATGATGATCAAGGGCGGCCGCAGCGCCGAAGGCAACCGCTACGTCGGCGAAGACGGCGACGCGCAGGCACATCGCCAGCCCCAGGGCGCCGCAGGAAAGAAGGTCTGAACATGGCAAAAATCACCGCATCCGTTTTCACCTCGCACGTGCCCGCCATCGGCGCGGCCCTGGACCTGGGCAAGACCCAGGAGGACTACTGGAAGCCCGTGTTCGCGGGCTACGACTTCTCCAAACAATGGATGAAGGACAACAAGCCCGACGTCATCTTCCTCGTCTTCAACGACCACGCCACGGCGTTCAGCCTGGAGATGATTCCCACCTTCGCCATCGGCACGGCGGCCGAGTTCCAGCCGGCCGACGAAGGCTGGGGCCCGCGCCCCGTACCCAAGGTCATCGGCCACCCGGACCTGGCCTCGCACATCGCGCAGAGCGTGATCCAGCAGGACTTCGACCTCACCATCGTCAACAAGATGGACGTGGACCACGGCCTCACCGTGCCGCTGTCGCTGATGTGCGGCGAGCTGGACCCGAAGAAGGACGCCTGGCCCTGCCCGGTGATCCCGTTCGCAGTCAACGTGGTGCAGTACCCGGTGCCCTCGGGCAAGCGCTGCTTCATGCTCGGCCAGGCCATCCGCAAGGCGGTGGAAAGTTACGACGAAGATTTGAACGTGCACATCTGGGGCACGGGCGGCATGAGCCACCAGCTGCAGGGCGCACGCGCCGGCCTGATCAACCGCGAATGGGACAACGCCTGGCTCGACCAGATGATCAACGACCCGGTGGGCTGCGCCAACACGCCGCACATCGACTACGTGCGCGAGGCCGGCAGCGAAGGCATTGAACTCGTGATGTGGCTGATCGCCCGCGGCGCCATGTCCGACATCGTCGATGGCAAGGTGCAGGGTCCGGCCCCGACCGTGAAACACCGCTTCTACCATGTGCCCGCATCCAACACGGCCGTGGGCCACCTCATCCTGGAGAACAACTGACATGACCATCAAAGTAGCCCTCGCCGGCGCCGGCGCCTTCGGTATCAAACACCTGGACGGCATCCAGAACATCGACGGCGTTGAAGTGGTTTCGCTGATCAGCCGCGACCTCGGAAAAACCCAGGAAGTCGCCGACAAGTACGGTATCGGTCACGTCACCACCGACCTCGCCGACAGCCTGGCGATGAAGGAAGTGGACGCCGTGATCCTCTGCACCCCGACGCAGATGCACGCAGAGCAGACGCTGGCCTGCCTGAAGGCCGGCAAACACGTGCAGGTGGAGATTCCCCTGGCCGACAACCTGAAGGGCGCCGAAGAAGTCGTGGCGCTGCAGAAGCAGACCGGCCTGGTGGCGATGTGCGGCCACACCCGCCGCTTCAACCCCAGCCACCAGTACGTGAACCAGGAAATCACGGCGGGCCGGTTCAACATCCAGCAGATGGATGTGCAGACCTACTTCTTCCGCCGCACCAACACCAACGCGCTGGGCCAGGCGCGCAGCTGGACCGACCACCTGCTGTGGCACCACGCCGCCCACACGGTGGACCTGTTTGCCTACCAGTGCAACAGCCCCATCGTGCAGGCCAACGCCATTCAGGGCCCGATCCACCCGGTGCTGGGCATCGCCATGGACATGAGCATCCAGCTCAAAGCCGCCAACGGCGCCATCTGCACGCTGAGCCTCTCGTTCAACAACGACGGCCCGCTGGGCACCTTCTTCCGCTACATCGGCGACACCGCGACCTACATCGCGCGCTACGACGACCTGTTCACCGGCAAGGAAGAAAAGATCGACGTGAGCCAGGTGGCGGTGTCCATGAACGGCATCGAGCTGCAGGACCGCGAGTTCTTCGCTGCGATCCAGGAAGGCCGCGAGCCGAACTCCAGCGTGGGCAAGGTGTTCAACTGCTACCAGGTGCTGCACAACCTGGAACAGCAACTCAACGCGAACTGAAGTGCCTTCCTCCCTCTCCCTCTGGGGGAGGGCAGGGGTGAGGGCTCTGTGCGCCCCAAGCACAATGGGGTCAGACCATTCTCCGCACAGCGTTGAACGGTCTGGCCTTTTTTTCTTGATGCGAGGAACCCAGCATGCAACAACGCCAACTCGGCCCCTTCAAAGTCTCAGCCATCGGCCTGGGCTGCATGAACATCTGCCACGCCTACGGCGCACCCGTTTCCGAGCATCAGGCCGAGCGTGTGCTGCTCGGCGCGCTGGAAGCGGGTGTGACCCACTTCGACACCGCGGCGCTCTACGGCTTTGGCGCCAGCGAGACGCTGGTGGGCAAGGTGTTGTCAAAGCACCGCGCGAAATTCACGCTTGCCAGCAAATGCGGCATGCAGGGCGTGCCCAATGCCGATGGCGTGAAGGTGCGCGTGATCGACGGACGGCCCGAGACCATCAAGGCCACCTGCGAAGCAGCACTCAAGCGCCTGCAGACCGATGTGATCGATCTCTACTACCTGCACCGCTGGGACAAGCAGGTGCCCATCGAAGAGAGCGTGGGCGCGCTGGGTGACCTGGTGCGCGCCGGAAAGATCCGAAGCATCGGCCTCTCCGAGGTTTCGGCCCCCACCTTGCGCAAGGCCCACGCCGAACACCCCGTCGCCGCGCTGCAGACCGAGTACTCGCTGTGGACGCGAAACCCCGAGATCGCCGTGCTGCAGGCCTGTCGCGAACTGGGCGTCAGCTTTGTGGCCTTCAGCCCGGTGGCGCGCGGCTTTCTGTGCGGCGAGCTGGACGTGAAGGCCTTCGATGCGAAAGACATCCGGCGCACGATGCCGCGCTTCCTGCCCGACAACTACGCTGCCAATGTGGCCCTGCTGCCGGCTTACAACCAGATCGCCGCCGAGGTGGGGTGCACCCCGGCGCAGCTCGCCATCGCCTGGCTGCTGCACCAGGGCGATGACATCCTGCCCATCCCCGGCACCACCAGCGTGGAGCACCTGCAGGACGATCTGGGTGCGGTGAACGTCAAGCTCGACGCTTCCGTGATGGCGCGGCTCGGCGACCACATCAACCAGCACACCGTGAAGGGCGATCGCTACAACGCGCAGGGCAACAGCGAGGTGGACACCGAGGTGTTCTGAGGCGCGGTGGTGCAGCGGGGAAACCCCGGTCGCCACGGTGTAAGCTGGGCACGGACACAACAACCAGAGCAACGGGATAGGGAGCGCCATGCAGCACATCAAGCGGTTTTTCTGGGCCTATCTGCTGGTCCTGGCGGGTCTCTGGTGGTTCACCGATCAGACCGTCTGGGCCGAGCTTCCCCACTTTTTTGCCTGGCGCAGCGTCCTGATGCAGGGCAGCGGCGTGCTGGCCATCGGGGTGATGAGTGCGGCGATGGTGCTGGCCGTGCGGCCCGTGGTGTTCGAGCCCTGGCTGGGTGGGCTGGACAAGATGTACCGGCTGCACAAGTGGCTGGGCATCTCGGGCCTGGTGCTGTCCATCGGCCACTGGCTGTTGTCCGAGGCGGCCAAATGGATGGTCGGCCTGGGCTGGCTGACCCGCCCCGAGCGCGGACCCCGCCCGACCCTGGTGGATGAACCGGTCCGGCAGTTTTTCATGAACCAGCGCGGACTGGCCGAGGGCCTGGGTGAGTGGGCGTTTTATGCGGCCGTGGCGCTGATGGCGCTGGCACTGATCAAACGCTTCCCGTACCGGTATTTCTTCCGCACCCACCGCCTGCTCGCCGTGGCCTATCTGGTGCTGGTGTGGCACTCGGTGGTGCTGCTGCAGTTCGACTACTGGAGCGGCGTGCTGGGGCCGGTGATGGCGCTGCTGATGGCTGCGGGCAGCGTTGCTGCCGTGATGGTGCTGTTCGGCCGCGTGGCCGTTCATCGGCAACTGGTGGGTGAGGTGACGGCCGTGCGGCTTCACCCCGCGCTGAATGTCATCGAGGTCAATATCGGGTTCCAGGGCCGCTGGGCGGGCCACGAGGCGGGCCAGTTCGCCTTTGTGACCTTGCACGAAAAGGAGGGCGCGCATCCCTACACCATCACGTCCGCGTGGGCCGACGATGGCCGCCTGACCTTCATCATCAAGGCCCTGGGCGACTACACCAGCACCCTGGCCGAAACGGTCAAGGTCGGGGACGTGGTCAAGGTGGAGGGGCCCTACGGGCGCTTCAATTTCGCGGGCCAGCAGCCGCGCCAGATCTGGGTGGGCGCGGGCATTGGCATCACGCCCTTCATCGGGCGCATGAAGGCCCTGGCCCAGGCGCCCGATGGCAAGACCATCGACCTGTTCCACACCACAGCCGTCTACGATGACCATGCCATCGGTCTGATCGAGGCGGACGCGAAAGCCGCGGGTGTCTGCCTGCACGTGTCGTGGGACGAACGCGACGGCTGGCTGACCGCGGCACGCATCGCGGAGCAGGTTCCCGAATGGCGCGATGCGGACTTCTGGTTCTGCGGACCGGCCGCGTTCGGGCGCACGCTGAAGAAGGATTTCGTGGCCCTGGGGCTGGACGAGACACGCTTCCACCAGGAACTGTTCGAGATGCGGTGACGCAAGCCGGCAGGGATCTCCCCCCAACGCCGATACAAAACGAAAAGAACCGAAACCGCGCTGACACCCCCCAGGCGACGCCCGCCGGCACCATGACGGACATGTTCAACAAGGTTCTGAAAGGACCACCGTCATGAAAACCTGGATCAAACGCACACTCATCGGTCTGACCACCGCCACCGTGGTGCTGGGCGGCCTCACCGCCTGCGGCAGCCGTGGCGACCACGCCCGTGGCTGGAGCGAAGAGCGCGTCACCGAAATGCGCGGCAAGGCGATCGAACGCATCAGCAGCAAGCTCGAACTCAACGCCGAACAGAAGCAGAAGCTCGGTGTTCTGGCCGATCAGATGATCGCCTCGCGCAAGGCCTTCCGGGGTGAAGGGGCCGATCCACGCGCCGACTTCAAGGCCCTGGTCGCGGGCGAGAAGTTTGACCGCGCCAAGGCGCAGAGCCTGCTCGACCAGAAAACCGCCGCCGTGCAAGGCAACGCGCCCAAGGTGCTGACCGCACTGGCCGACTTCTACGACAGCCTCAACCCCGAGCAGCAACGCCAGGTGCGCGAAAAGCTGGACAAGCGCGGCCACGGCCGGTGGGGCCGGAGCTGATCGGGCGAGCGAAGCACACGTTCTGAATGCACGGACCATGTCGCCCGCTTTCGAACCCATCCACCACCTGGCTCAGCAGAGCCGGGCCCATGCCCCGGCCTTGCTGGCCGGGGCCGACGACCCGCACGCCGAGCTGCTGGCCATGGTCTGGGGCCCGCGTTTCGACCGCCAGCACGCGCTTGATCTCTGGGCCCGGCTCTCGCAGCAACAACCCGCCGAGGCCTTGCCGCTGCTGCCCGCGCTGATCTCGGCGGCCGACCGCTTCGACACCCTGGGTGTTCCGGTGCAGCACCGGCTGCGCCGCCTGATCGTGCGACACCGTGCCCTGTCAGAATGAGTTCATGCACCGCATCCTGCTCATCGACGACGACGAACAGCTCGGCCCTCCGCTGGCGACGTACTTCCAGCGTTTCGAGCTGCAACTCACCCACGCTTTTCGACCCAGTGATGGACTGGTCCGTTTGCGCGCAGGGAGCTTCGACGCCGCCATCCTCGACGTGATGCTGCCCGAGATGGACGGCTTCGAACTCTGCCGCACCATCCGCAAGGAGAGCGACATCCCCATCGTCATGCTCACCGCGCGCGGCGAGGTGATGGACCGCGTGGTCGGCCTGGAAATCGGCGCCGACGACTACCTGCCCAAACCCTTCGAGCCGCGTGAACTCGTGGCGCGCCTGCAGACCGTGCTGCGCCGCCGCCGGGCCAGCCTGGCGCCGCTGCACACCGCGCCGGACCCCACCAACGGTGAACTCCGCTTCGAGGGCCTCACGCTCGACCCCGCGCGCCGCAGCGTCGTGCGCGAAGGGCAAGACATCGAACTCACCGGCACCGAATTCGAACTGCTGCTGTTGCTCGCACGGGAACCGGGCAAGGTGTTCAGCCGCGACGACATCCTCAACCAGCTGCGCGGCCACGAGGCCGAGCTGTACACCCGCGCGGTGGACATCGTGGTCAGCCGCCTGCGCAAGAAGCTGGAGCCGCTGGACTGCATCAAGACCCTGCGCAACGCCGGCTACTCGCTCGCGCTGCGCCGCGTTCAGCCATGAGCGCCGCCCGGTCGCGCCGAAAGCGCTCAGCCCCGCAGTGCGCAGCACGGAGGGTCGTCCAGTGAGCGCCACCACGCCCCCAGCCCATCGCTCATCGTGGAAGCGCGCCAAGCACCGGCTGGCGCACTCCATCAAGCTGCGCATGGTGCTGGTCTTCCTGCTGCTGGCCGCAGCGATGACCTTTGTCTTCATCACCGGTGCGCAGAAGGCTTTTTCCATTGGCTGGCGTGAAGCCGCGCGCCCGCTGCTCATGGACTATGTGGACCACCTGGTGGCCGACATCACCGTGGGCGGTGGCGCGCCAGACCTGGAGCGCGCCCGTGCCATCACCGCGCGCCTGCCGCTGACCGTGCGCATCGCCGGCCCGCAGGTGAACTGGGCCTCCCACCCCGACCAGAGCCCACCCGACTGGCTGCGCGACAACCCCGACGACCCGGACCGGCGCGACCGCGAAGACGGGGGTGGCGGCAAGGACTGGCAGCGCATCCTGAAGCGCAGCACCGCCGACGGCCACAGCATCGAGTTCGGCATCAACGGCGAGGCTTTCGAGCGCCGCCCGCGCATGGTGGGCTACGCGCTCACCTCGCTGCTGGTGCTCACGCTGCTGGCGTTTCTCTACGTGCGCCGCCTGTTGCGCCCGCTGGACGCGATCCAGGCCGGCGCGCGGCGATTTGGCGCCGGTGATTTCAGCCAGCCCATTCCCGAGCGCTGCCTGCACGGCCCCGACGAACTGGGTGAACTCGCGGTCACCATCAACACCATGGGCCAGGACATCCAGCAGATGCTGGACGCCAAGCGCGCGCTGCTGCTTGCCATCAGCCACGAACTGCGCAGCCCGCTCACCCGCGCGCGGCTCAACACCGAACTGCTGCCCGAAACGGCCGAGGTCAACCCGCAGCGCGAAGCCCTGTTGCGCGACCTGCAGGAAATGGCCCGCCTCATCACCGACCTGCTGGAGAGCGAGCGCCTGGCCACGAAGCACGCCGC
>JAHIQV010000198.1 GCA_018903185.1 Gammaproteobacteria bacterium
CGCCTGCCGGCTCCACGCCCGAAGCGGCCGCGCCGACAGCGAACGCGGATACCCCGGGCGGTGGCGGTGGTGCCGCATGACGCGTCTCTTTCGCGGCGCTTTCATCGTCTGGGTGGTGCTGCGCTACGGGCTCGATGAGCTCGTGTTGTCCAGCTTCCGGCACCCCACGCTGCGCCTGCTGACCCGTCTCGTTTCCATCGGCCGCAATCTGGACAGCCCTCGCGGCGAGCGGCTGCGCGAGGCGCTGGAGCGCCTGGGTCCGATCTTCGTCAAGTTTGGCCAGGTGCTCTCGACCCGGCGCGACCTGTTGCCTCCGGACATTGCCGACGAACTGGCCCGCCTGCAGGACCGCGTGCCGCCGTTCCCCAGCGCCGTGGCGGTGGCCACGATCGAGCGCGCGTTCGGCAAGCCGCTGGACGCTGTGTTCACGCACTTCGACCAGGTGCCGGTGGCCAGTGCTTCCATCGCACAGGTGCACTTCGCGACCTTGCGCGATGGCCGCCATGGTGGGCGCGAGGTGGCGGTGAAGGTGCTGCGGCCCAACATGCGGCCGGTGATTGAAAAAGACCTGAGCCTCATGCGCACGATGGCGGGCTGGGTCGAGCAACTGTCGGCCGACGGCAAACGACTCAAGCCGCGCGAGGTGGTGGCCGAGTTCGACAAGTACCTGCACGACGAACTCGACCTGCTGCGCGAGGCCGCCAACGCCGCCCAGCTGCGGCGCAACATGCAGGGGCTCGACCTGGTGCTGATCCCGGAGATGCTCTGGGACTATTGCCACACCGAAGTGATGGTGATGGAGCGCATGCATGGCCTGCCGATCAACAAGGTGGACGAATTGCGCCGCCGGGGTGTGGACATCCCGAAGCTGGCGCGCGACGGCGTCACCATTTTTTTCACCCAGGTGTTCCGCGACGGCTTCTTTCACGCCGACATGCACCCGGGCAACATCCAGGTCAGCGTTGATCCGGCCACGTTCGGACGCTACATCTCGCTGGACTTCGGCATCGTTGGCACGTTGACCGAGTTCGACAAGGAATACCTGGCGCAGAACTTCACCGCTTTTTTCCGGCGCGACTACAAGCGGGTCGCCGAGCTGCACATCGAAAGCGGCTGGGTGCCGTCCGACACCCGGGTGGACGAGCTGGAGTCGGCGATCCGCGCGGTGTGTGAACCGTATTTCGACCGCCCGCTGAAGGAAATATCGCTCGGCATGGTGCTGATGCGGCTTTTTCAGACCTCGCGACGTTTCCAGGTGGAAATCCAGCCGCAACTGGTGCTGCTGCAGAAGACGCTGCTGAATATCGAGGGGCTGGGCCGCGATCTGGATCCGGAGCTGGATCTCTGGAACACCGCCAAGCCGTTCCTGGAAAAGTGGATGGTTGAGCAGATCGGACCGCAGAAACTGTGGCAGCAGCTCAAGGCCGAGGCGCCGCACTACGCCAAGCTGCTGCCTGCGCTGCCGCGCCTGGTGCACGACTTCCTGCAGCACAAGCCGCACGAACTGCGGCGCGAACTCGATGAGCTGCTGGCCGAACAGCGCCGCACCAACCGCTTGCTGCAGGGGATCGTCTGGGGCGGGGTGGGCTTCCTGATCGGCCTGCTGCTGATGCAGGTGCTCACGCGGGTGCGACTCTGGTAGACGCTGCCGGTGGCGGACCCGGTTATGCAGGACCTTGCGCATCCGGGAACCACCCCCAATTTATAATGACGGGTTTTGTTCTTCTACCCTTCGGATCGGGCTCGACGGGCCGGGTGTGATGCCCACCCGCTGCCCGTTTGTCCTCCGAAGCGATCCCGGCTCTCATGCAGCCGGTCACCTACAGGTTCCGCCATGCCGATTTATGCCTACAAGTGCGCGTCCTGCGGCCATGCCAAGGACGTGTTGCAAAAGATGTCCGACGACCCGTTGAGCGTCTGCCCGGCCTGTGGCCAGGCCAGTTTCCAGAAGCAGGTCACCGCCGCCGGTTTTCAGCTCAAGGGCTCGGGCTGGTACGTGACCGACTTCCGCGGTGGCAACGGCGGCAAGGCCGCCCCTGCCGTGGCCGGGGCCGACAGTGGTGCCAGCGCACCGGACGCGGCTGCCAAACCGGCGGGTGAGGCCGCCGCCAGTCCGGCACCCGCCACCAGCACCGCGGCCACAACGACACCCGCTGCGGCTCCGGCAGCCAGCTCGACCCCCACCGCTTCGACCTGAGTTCGCGCCCGATGCCTTCCCTGCGCAAATGGCTGCTCGCTGGCCTGCTGGTCCTGGTGCCCCTGATCATCACCCTGTGGGTGCTGGACTGGGTGGTGGGCACGCTCGACCAGACGCTGCACATCCTGCCGCAGAGCTGGCAGCCCGACCAGCTGTTCGGCTTTCACATTCCCGGCCTGGGCGTGATCTTTGCGCTGGCGGTGGTGCTGTCGATCGGGGCGCTGGCGTCCAACATCATCGGCAACAAGCTGGTGGACTGGTGGCACGCCCTGTTGCACCGCATCCCGGTGGTGCGCTCCATCTACTCCGGGGTGAAGCAGGTTTCCGACACGCTGTTTTCCGAGAAGGGCAATGCATTTCGCAAAGCGGTGCTGGTTCAGTGGCCGCACGCCGGCATGTGGACCATCGGTTTCCAGACCGGTTCGCCCAATGGCGAGGTCCTTGCACACTTGCAGTCCCAGCCGGGCCGTACCGGCGATCACGACGAATTCCTGAGTGTGTTTGTGCCCACCACGCCCAACCCCACGGGCGGCTATTTCGTGATGGTGCGCCGCAGCGATTGCCTGGAGCTGCAGATGAGCGTGGACGAAGCGCTGACCTACATCGTCTCCATGGGCGTGATCGCGCCCGGTGCCCCCAAGAACACCTTCCCCAAAGTGGCAGCGCCCGGCGCGACCACCCACCCGACCTGATGAATCCCCGCCGTGAATCACGGCGAACCTGCTGAAAGAAGAACCGAAATGGCCATGCGCTCCCACTATTGCGGTCTGGTGACCGAAGCCCTGCTGGGCCAGACTGTGCAACTCTGCGGCTGGGTCAACCGCCGCCGCGACCACGGCGGCGTGATCTTCATCGACCTGCGCGACCGCGAAGGTTATGTGCAGGTGGTTTGCGACCCGGATCGCGCCGAGATGTTCAAGACCGCCGAAGACGTGCGCAACGAGTTCTGCGTGCAGGTCACCGGCCTGGTGCGCGCGCGCCCCGAGGGCACCACCAACGACAACCTGAAGAGCGGCAAGATCGAAATCCTCTGCCACGAACTCAAGGTGCTCAACGCCTCGGTCACCCCCCCGTTCCAGCTCGATGACGACAACCTGAGCGAGACGACTCGCCTGACGCACCGCGTGCTCGACCTGCGCCGCCCCTACATGCAGAACAACCTGATGCTGCGCTACCGCGTGGCCATGGAAGTGCGCAAGTTCCTCGACGCCAACGGCTTCATCGACATCGAAACCCCGATGCTCACCAAGAGCACGCCCGAAGGCGCTCGCGACTATCTCGTGCCCAGCCGCGTGCACGACGGCCACTTCTTCGCGCTGCCGCAGTCGCCCCAGCTGTTCAAGCAGCTGCTGATGGTGGCTGGCTTCGATCGCTACTACCAGATCACCAAGTGCTTCCGGGACGAAGACCTGCGCGCCGACCGCCAGCCCGAGTTCACACAGATCGATATCGAAACCTCGTTCCTGACCGAAGAAGACATCCGCGACATGTTCCAGGGCATGATCAAGACCGTGTTCCAGAACACGCTGGGCGTGGACCTGGGCGAGTTCCCGGTCATGGCCTACAGCGAAGCCATGCACCGCTTCGGCTCCGACAAGCCCGACCTGCGCGTCAAGCTCGAATTCACCGAACTCACTGACGTGATGGCCGACGTGGACTTCAAGGTCTTCAGCGCGCCCGCCACCATGAAGAACGGCCGCGTGGTCGCCCTGTGCGTGCGCGGCGGTGCCGAGATCAGCCGCAGCGAGATCGACGCCTACACCGAGTTCGTCAAGATCTACGGCGCCAAGGGGCTGGCCTGGATCAAGGTCAACGAAGTGGCCAAGGGCCGCGACGGCCTGCAGAGCCCGATCGTGAAGAACCTGCACGACGCGGCCGTGGCCGAGATCCTCAAGCGCACCGGCGCGCAGGACGGCGACATCATCTTCTTCGGGGCCGACAAGGCCAAGGTGGTGAACGACGCCATCGGCGCGTTGCGCCTGAAGATCGGCCACAGCGAGCTGGGCAAGAAGAACGGCCTGTTCGAGAGCCGCTGGGCGCCAATGTGGGTGGTGGACTTCCCGATGTTCGAACACGACGAGGAAGCCGACCGCTGGACCGCCGTCCACCACCCCTTCACCGCGCCGAAAGACGGCCACGAAGACTGGATGGTCACCGCGCCTGAGAAGTGCATCGCCAAGGGCTACGACATGGTTTTGAACGGCTGGGAAATCGGTGGCGGCTCGGTGCGTATCCACACCGCCGCGGTGCAGCAAAAGGTGTTCGATGCGCTGAAGATCACGCCCGAAGAGGCGCAGCTCAAGTTCGGCTTCCTGCTCGACGCGCTGCAGTACGGCGCGCCGCCCCACGGTGGCCTGGCTTTCGGTCTGGACCGCATCGTCACGCTGATGACCGGCGCCGACTCGATCCGCGACGTGATCGCTTTCCCCAAGACCCAGCGCGCCCAGTGCCTGCTGACCCAGGCGCCGAGCCTGGTGGACGAGAAGCAGCTGCGCGAGCTGCACATCCGCCTGCGCAACGTGGATCTGGCCAAAACCGCCTGATCCCTGGGCGCGTCGGCAGGAAAGAAGGGCGGCACGGACCGCCCTTTTTATTTGGGTTGCCGGTGGTGCCGCACGTTGCAGGTGGCAACGAAACGTACCGCTGCGTTCCGTGTGGTCAAGGGTTTGTTAGGATGGCTTTTTGAAAGGAGCCTATCCATGAGCAAGAACGCCCAAGACACCCTGGCCAACAAAGAGAAGCTGGTCGCCGACCTGCAGCGCGTCATTACCGACGCAGAAGAACTGATGGCGGCCACCGCCCACCAGACCGAAGGCAAGGTGGTGGAGCTGCGCGAGCGCATCAACGAAAACCTGCGCCAGGCCCGCCACAAGCTGCTGGACGCTGAAGAGGCGATCAAGGAAAAAACCCGCGAAATGGCGCGCGCCACCGACGACTACGTGCACGAACACCCCTGGCGCGCCGTGGGCACGGCCGCCGGCATCGGCTTGGTGATCGGCCTGCTGATCAGCCGGCGTTGAACGGGCGTGGCATGTCTGCGCCACCGACCCGCCTGGCGGCCTCGCTGAAGGGCTTGACTGCTACCGTGCTGGAACTGCTCCAGCTGCGGCTGGAATTGCTCAGTGTGGAAGCGCAGGAGGAAGTGCTGCGTGTCGGTGGCTTGATGGTCTATGGCGCCGTGGCCGTGGCCTTCATCAGCCTGGGGCTGGGCTTTCTGGCCATGCTGATCACGGTGGCGCTGTGGGACACCCATCGCCTGCTGCCACTGGCGGTTTTCGCGGGGTTGTTTCTCGGCTTCGGCGGCGTTGCGGCCTGGCTGGCGCGCGAGCGGGTGCGCAGCGGCACCAAGCTGTTTTCGGCCACCGTCGGAGAACTCAAGAAAGACCGCG
>JAHIQV010000199.1 GCA_018903185.1 Gammaproteobacteria bacterium
AGGCCGTGTTTGCGAGCCAGCGCCGTGGCTTCTCGCAGGTACTCCTCGGGCATGACATGGCCGTTCCAGGTGTTTTCCAGGCACAGCAGGCGGGTGCGGGCGAAGTGCGGGTCATCGGGCTTGATGGCGGCGGCGATGTCGCCCAGCGCCATGCTGCCCTGCGGATCCTGCGTCAGCGGTTGTGGCTGCACGCTGCCGAACACGGCTGCGCCGCCACCTTCGTAGCGGTAGGTGTGGGCCAGCTGGCCGACAATGTACTCGTCACCCCGGCCGCAGTGCGCCAGGATGCCGCAGAGGTTGCTCTGCGTGCCCGAGGGCATGAACAGCGCGGCGGCCTTGCCGGTGATGGCGGCAATGCGGTCCTGCAGCGCGTTGACCGTGGGGTCGTCGCCGAACACGTCGTCGCCCAGGGGCGCAGCCATCATGGCGGCGCGCATGGCCTCGGTCGGCTGCGTGACCGTGTCGCTGCGCAGATCAATGGTCTTCATGCGGCCTGCTCCAGGAAGTTCTTGAGCATGGCATGGCCGTGCTCGGTGAGGATGCTCTCGGGGTGAAACTGCACACCCTCGATCGCCAGGGTCTTGTGCTTCACGCCCATGATCTCGCCGTCGGGCGTCCAGGCCGTGACCTTCAGGCAGTCGGGGCAGCTGTCGCGTTCGATGGCCAGCGAGTGGTATCGGTTGACGGTGAATTGCTCGGGCAGGTTGGCGAACACGCCTTCCTGTGTGGTCGTGATGACGCTGGTCTTGCCGTGCATCAGCTCCTGCGCACGGATGATCTTGCCGCCGAAGGCCGCGCCGATGCTCTGGTGGCCCAGGCACACGCCGAGGATGGGCAGCTTGCCTGCGAAGTGTTGAATGGCGGGCACTGAAATGCCGGCTTCGGCCGGTGAGCAAGGGCCGGGCGAGATCACCAGACGATCCACCTGTCCCGCGTCCACACGGCGCTGGATCTCGTCGACGGTGATCTCGTCGTTGCGCACCACGGTCACATCGGCACCGAGCTCACCGAAGTACTGCACGATGTTGTAGGTGAAAGAGTCGTAGTTGTCGACCATCAGGAGTTGAATAGGTTTGCTCATGGTGTTCACTCCAGCCCTTCTTCCACCAGCTCGGCCGCACGCAGCAGCGCGCGGGCCTTGTGTTCTGTTTCCCTCCATTCCATCTCGGGAATGGAATCGGCCACGACACCGGCGGCGGCCTGCACGTAGAGCATCTGGTCCTTGATGATGCCGGTGCGGATGGCGATGGCCACGTCCATGTCACCGGCGTAGCTGAGGTAGCCGCAGGCGCCACCGTAGAGGCCACGCTTGGTGGGCTCCAGCTGGTCGATCAGCTCCATCGCGTGCACCTTGGGCGCGCCGGTCAGCGTTCCGGCGGGGAAGGTGGCTTTCAGCACGTCCATGTTGGTCATGCCATCCACCAGCGTGCCTTCGACGTTGCTCACGATGTGCATCACGTGGCTGTAGCGTTCCACCGCGAAGGCCTCGGTCACCTTCACGCTGCCGATCTTCGCGATGCGGCCGATGTCGTTGCGCGCCAGGTCGATCAGCATCACGTGCTCGGCGCGCTCTTTCGGGTCGTTCACCAGCTCGATCTCGGTGGCCTTGTCCTTCTCTGACATCGCGCCGCGCGGGCGTGTGCCGGCGAGCGGCCGGATGATCACTTTCTGACCCTCGTCCACCTGCTCCTGACGCACCAGGATTTCGGGCGAAGCACCCACCACGTGGAAGTCCCCGAAGTGGTAGTAGTACATGTAGGGCGACGGGTTCAGCGAACGCAGCGCGCGGTACAACGAGAGCGGCGACTCGGTGTAGCGCTTCTTGATGCGCTGGCCCACCTGCACCTGCATGAAGTCGCCGCCGGCGATCAGCTCCTTGGCGCGCTCCACGGCGGCCAGGTAGTCGGCCTTGGCAAAGTCGCGTTCGGCCGGAAAACTCTGGCTGGGCTTGACCACCGGCGCGCTCACCGAATATTTCAGCGCCTCCTTCAGCTCGCGAACGCGCTTCTTGGCATTGGCGTAGGCCTCGGGCTGGGCCGGGTCGGCGTAGACGATCAGGTAGAGCTTGCCCGAGAGGTTGTCGATGACCGCCAGCTCTTCGCACTGCAGCAGCAGGATGTCGGGGCAGCCCAGGGTGTCGGGCGGGCAGGTGTTTTCGAGCTTTTTCTCGATGTAGCGCACCGCGTCATAGCCAAAGTAACCGGCCAGGCCGCCGCAGAAACGCGGCAGTCCCGGGCGCAGCGCGACCTTGAAGCGCTGCTGGTAGGCGGCGATGAAGTCCAGCGGGTTGCCGTGGTTCGTTTCCACCACCACGCCGTCGCGCACCACCTCGGTTTTGGCCTCGGCGCCGAAGCCGCTGGCGCGCAGCAGCGTGCGCGCGGGCAGGCCGATGAAGCTGTAGCGACCAAAGCGCTCGCCGCCGACGACGGATTCGAGCAGGAAGCTGTATTTGCCGTCGCCGCGCCCGTGGGCCAGCTTCAGGTACAGCGAGAGCGGGGTCTCAAGGTCCGCAAAGGCCTCGGCCATCAGCGGGATGCGGTTGTAACCCTGGCTGGCCAGGCTCTTGAATTCGAGTTCGGTGATCATGTTCAGACGCTCCATCGGCTCCTGGCTGCCTAGCAGGGGTGGGGAGCCTTTTTTCTGGGGTGCCCGGTCAGGCGCGCTGCCGGGTTCGGGGGCTGGGGTGGCGCGGGCTGGGATTGCCTGGTGGCTGTTCCGGAGTCTGCGCACCGCCGGGGGAGTGCACGTTTACGCTGGCTTGCGCCAGGGCCAGGCTCCCCGGCCATTGCGGCTCGGCAGACCACCTGTGAAGGATGTGCGTGGGATGAACATGGGGCCAAAGTGTAGCAAAGCTGTCGCGCTCCCGGCCAGAAAACGCGGCCGATGGCAGGGTTCTCCGGTGAAACCCTGTTGCATTCCGCCATGGGGGTGCTGAGAATTCTTTTCGAACGGTCGTTCTTTTTCAACATCCTCTCTGTGTGGACCTCACGCCATGAAAACCCCCCATCGCCACATTTCGCGCTCCATGGCTGGCCCCTTGTTGGGGCTGTGCCTCTGTCTGGGGGCGCTGCAGGCCTCGGCAGCCACGATCGAACTCAGCGGCGTCAAGCTGGAAGACCAGGTGAGCCTGGCGGGCAGTTCGCTGCAGCTCAACGGCGCCGGCGTGCGCTACAAGGCGGTGTTCAAGGTCTACACCGCCGGGCTGTACCTGAGCCAGAAAGCGAGCACGCCCGATGAGGTGCTGGCCGCGCCGGGCCCCAAGCGCATGACGATCACCATGCTGCGCGAAATCGACTCGACCGAGCTCGGCAAGCTGTTCTCTCGCGGCATGGAAGACAACATGGAACGCAGCGCATTCTCCAAACTGATACCCGGCGTGATACGCATGAGCCAGGTGTTCAGCGACCACAAGAAACTCAAGGAAGGCGAGACCTTCCTGCTGGACTGGATCCCGGGCACCGGCACCGTGCTCACGATCAAGGGCAAGGTCGAGGGCGAACCGTTCAAGGAGCCTGAGTTTTTCAACGCGCTCATGCGCATCTGGCTCGGCCCCAAGCCGGCGGACTGGCAGCTCAAGGACGCGCTGCTGGGCAAAAAGAAGTAACTGCTGCCCCCACCCACCGCCGCTGTGCGGGTCGCGGTCAGCTCAGCAACTCGGTCAGCGATCCAATCAACCGGTCGTGCGGCGCCGCGGCGATCGGGTCGCCGTGGTTGTAGCCGTAGGTCACCAGAGCCACCGGGCAGCCAGCGGCGCGTGCGGCGATGCCGTCGTTCTGCGAATCGCCCACCATCAGGGTCTGCCCAGGCAACGTGCCCAGCGCTTCGCAGGTTTTCAACAGCGGCATCGGATCGGGCTTCTTGCGCTCGAAGCTGTCGCCACCGAACACCTTCTCGAAAAATTCCTCCAGACCCTTGGCCTGCAGCAGTCCCTGCGCAAACGCAAGTGGTTTGTTGGTCAGGCAAGCGAGCCGCAGGCCGGCGGTGCGCAGGCCTTGCAGCCCGTCGAACACGCCGGGGAACACATCGGCAAACTGGCCGTTGATGCTCCGGTAATGGTGCTGGTACTGGCCCCAGGCACGCTCGTACAGGGCATCCACACTCAGGGCCGGACACGCCTGGCCACAACCGATGACTTCGGGACGCCGCAACTGCTCGGCCAGCAGGCTGCGGATCAGGTGCTCCGAACCCTTGCCCACCGTGCGCTCGACGGCGGCACGGTCCACCCCGGGCAGGCCCAGATCGGCCATGGTGCGGTTGAGCGCCACTTCGAAGTCGCCCAGCGTGTCCACCATCGTGCCGTCGAGGTCCACGATGACGGCTGTGATGCCCCGGAACATCACGCCAGGGCCACACGCATCTGGTCGATCACACTCTTGTAATCGGGCTTGCCGAAGATCGCGCTGCCAGCCACGAAGGTGTCGGCGCCCGCGTCGGCCACGCGGCGGATGTTGTCGACCTTGATGCCGCCGTCCACCTCCAGCCGGATGTCCCGCCCGCTGGCTTCGATGCGCTTCTTCGCCGCTTCGATCTTGCGCAGCGCGGAGTCGATGAAGCTCTGGCCGCCGAAGCCGGGGTTCACGCTCATGATCAGGATCAGGTCGATGTCATCGATCAGGTAGTCCAGCACGTCCAGCGGCTCGGCCGGGTTGAAGGTGAGGCCAGCCTTGCAACCCCTGGCCTTGATGGCCTGCACGCTGCGGTGCACGTGGGCCGAAGCGTCGGGGTGGAAGCTCACCAGGTCGGCACCGGCGTCGATGAAGGCGCCCGCGAGCGCGTCCACCGGCTGGATCATCAGGTGCACGTCGATCGGCACCGGCGTGCCGTCCGGTTTTTTCGCGTGCGGCTTGAGGGCCTGGCAGACCATGGGCCCGAAGGTCAGGTTGGGCACGTAGTGGTTGTCCATGACGTCGAAGTGGATCCAGTCGGCGCCGGCGGCGATGACGTTTTTCACTTCCTCCCCGAGGCGGGCGAAGTCGGCGGACAGGATGGACGGGGCGATGCGGTAGGTGGTCATGGCACGTAGAAGTTGGAAACAGGACTGGTGCCGATTTTCGCAGGCCCGGCAAGGATTTGCCGCGCCGCGGTAACATGCCGCTCATGTCGAAATACCAGTTGACCTGCGAGGTCGAGCCCCAGTACCTGAGCGAGCAGTCCTCGCCCGACGAGGATCTCTACGCCTTTGCCTACACCATCACCATCACCAACACCGGTGACATGACGGCGCAACTGATCTCGCGCCACTGGATCATCGACGACGCCCAGGGCCACACCGAAGAGGTCAAGGGCCTGGGAGTGGTGGGCAACCAGCCGCTGCTGCGGCCCGGCGAATCCTTCCAGTACACCAGCGGCACACGCCTGCAGACGCCCAACGGCACCATGCGCGGCAGTTTTTTCTGTGTCGCCGAGGATGGCGAGCGGTTCGAAGCCCTGGTGCCCGAGTTCGCGCTCAGCGCCGGCGCTTCCGGTGCGGGTCCAGGCGCAGCGCGCGTGCTCCACTGACCGCCGCCACTGGCAG
>JAHIQV010000200.1 GCA_018903185.1 Gammaproteobacteria bacterium
GAAGGCTGGGCCTTGTGCGCCCGCGGGCGTCATCAGGCCGGCTGAGCCAAGACCTGCCGGCAGCGGAGAGCCGTCCACGCGGCGCACACCGCGCGCGGCCCACTCGCTGATGGGCCGCTTGCTGCGGCGGCCTTCCTGCGTGGTGTTGAAGCCGCTCGGCAGCTTCACCTCGAAACCCCAGGGCTGGCCGGTCTGCCAGCCAGCCTTGGCCAGGAAGTTCGCGGTGGAGGCGAGCGCGTCGGTGGTGCTGTCCATCAGGTCGCGGCGGCCGTCACCGTCGAAGTCCACGGCCAGGCGTTCAAAGGTGGTGGGCATGAACTGGGTGTGGCCGAAGGCGCCGGCCCAGGAGCCGACCAGCCGCTCGGGCGCGATGTGGCCGCCCTGCAGGATGCGCAGCGTCGAATAGAACTCGCCGCGAAAGAACGCCTGGCGCCGGCCGAAGCACGACAGCGTTCCCAGTGCCTGAACCAGCGGGTATTTGCCGAAATTCTGGCCGAAGTTGCTCTCCACGCCCCACACCGCCACCACGGTGGCCGGATCCACGCCGTAGCGTTGCTGCACGCGCGCGAGCGTCTCGGCGTGCGTCGCCAGCATGGCGCGCCCTTCGGCCACACGTTCCTCGTCGACCAGGCCGCTGAGGTAGTCCCAGATCGGCATGCGGAACTCGGGCTGGTAGTCCAGCTTTTCGATCACGCTCATGTCGGGCTGCAGGTCCTGGGCGAAGCGGCGGTAGGTCGATTCGGAGACCCCGGCGGCGCGGGCAGCGCCCTGCAGGCTGTCGATGCAGCGGGTGAATTCGGGCGGCGCGGTCTGGGCGAACGCGGGCAGGGAGAACGTCAATGTGGCCAGAGCGGCCCGTCGCAGGAGGTGTTTCATTTCTTCATGCCGCCCATGTCGAACCGTGTTCCGGCACCATGGCCTGCCAGCGCAACTCGGTCTCGATGCGGTGGCGCAGCGCGTCGGAGGCGCCCATGTCGCCGTGCGTCACGAACACGCGGCGTGGAGGTGCGGGTATGGCGCGCAGCCAGTCCATGAGCTGGCTGGCGTCGGCGTGGGCCGAAGCCGATTGCATCTGCACCACCTCGGCGCGCACGGGGACGTCCTGGCCGTGGATGCGCAGCTTGGTCGCGCCGTCCGACAGGCTGGCGCCGCGCGTGCCGGGCGCCTGGTAACCGGTGAGCACGACCATGTTGCGGTGGTGGCCGAGGTACTGCACCAGGTGGTGCAGCACGCGCCCGCCCGTGGCCATGCCGGCCGCGGCCAGCACGATCTTGGGGCCGTGTTGCATCGCAATGGCCTTGGACTCGTCGACCGAGCGTGTCATCTTGGCCACGTGCTCCATGTCGCGGCATTGCGCGGCGTTCAACCGGTGTTCGCCGATGTGGCGGTCGTACAGGTCGGTGGTGTGGATGGCCATGGGGCTGTCCAGGTACACCGGCAGGCTGTGCGGCAGAACGCCGTTGGCCTTGAGCAGCACGATGGCGTGCAGGATCTCCTGCGCGCGGCCCACGGCAAACACCGGCACCACGGCCGTGCCGCCGCGCGCGGCCACGCGCGCCAGCGCCGGGCCGAGCTCGGCGAGCACATCTTCCTCCGGGTGCTCGCGATCGCCGTAGGTGGACTCGACCACCACCACGTCCGCCGCGGGCGGCTTGTCGGGCGGGTTCATGAGCGAATCGTCGGGCCGGCCCAGGTCGCCCGAGAACAGGATGCGCTTGCCACCCACTTCCAGCAGCAGGCTGGCCGCGCCGAGGATGTGGCCCGCGCTGGTGAAACTCGCCTTCCAGCCGTGCAGCGGTTCAAAGACCTGGTGCATGGGCACGGTGCGGATCAGTTTCAGGCTGTCCAGGGCATCGCTTTCGGTGTAGAGCGGCAGCGCGGGCGCGTGTTTGCTGAAACCTTTGCGGTTGGCGAAATTGGCGTCTTCTTCCTGGATGTGGCCGCTGTCGGGCAGCAGGATCTGCGCGAGGTCGCGCGTGGCGGGCGTGGCCCAGACCTTGCCGCGAAAACCCTCCTTGGCCAGCAGCGGCAGGTAGCCGCTGTGGTCCAGGTGCGCGTGCGTCAGGATCACGGCGCCGATGTGGTTGGGCATCACCGGCAGCGGGTCGCGGTTGCGCAGGCGCAGCTGCTTGTAGCCCTGGAACAGGCCGCAGTCCACGAGCACGCTCTGACCGTTGAATTCAACGAGGTATTTGGAGCCGGTGACGGTGCCGGCCGCGCCGAGGAATCGGATGTGTACATTCATGCGAACCATCTTACCCCTCGGGTGCGGGGAACCCCTGCATGCGCAGGGCACCAACAGGGCTTTGGCATTCCGGGCTGCGCGGCCCAGAATGCGGGAGCACGCGGCGCAAGTCCACTGCATCGGCGCGACGCAACACACCACACACCGGAGCCCTGTCCATGGCCATTCAGGCGGTTGTTTTTGATGCCTACGGCACCCTGTTCGACGTGTATTCGATCGGCGCACTGGCCGAGCGCCTGTACCCCGGCCAGGGTTCGGCGATCTCGACCCTGTGGCGCGACAAGCAGATCGAATACACGCGCCTGATTTCGCTGTCGGACCCCGACGGTGAAAACGGCAGCCGCCACTACCGACCGTTCTGGGACCTGACCCGCCAGGCCTTGCGCTACGCCCTGCAGCGGCTGGGCCTGCCGCTGTCGGACGCGCACGAAGAAGCGCTGATGGCGCAGTACGCGCAGCTCACCGCTTTCCCGGAAAACCACGGGGTGCTGCAGACCCTGCGCGGGCGTGGCATGACCACAGCGATCCTGTCCAACGGCAACCCCGAGATGCTGGCCTCGGCCGTGCAGAGCGCGGGCATGGCCGATCTGCTGGACCATGTGATCTCGGTTGACGGCGTGCGCCAGTTCAAGACCATGCCGGTGGCGTATGGCGAGGTGGCCCGTCACATCGTGGCCGAGAAGGCGGATGTGCTGTTCGTCTCCAGCAACGCC
>JAHIQV010000201.1 GCA_018903185.1 Gammaproteobacteria bacterium
AGCGCCTATGTGCCCAAGAAAGACCTGGAGGAGCCCATCGTCGATATGGTGAATCCCGGGATGTGGGGTGGGCTGGTCACGCTCGCCAACGGCTGGCAACTCGACCTGCCGGTCATGCCCGAAGGCACGACCCTGCCCATCACCGTCGAAGCGCGCCGCCTGGCCTCTTCGGTCTCTGAGGACTGAACGCCATGTCCATCAGCACCGAACACCTGCGCGCCGCCGGTGAACTCGTGGGCACGGCAGCCACCTTGCGCGACGCGGCCTCGATCTGGCGTTCCCAGCACCCCGAGATGAAGGTGGTGCTGGTCGATGCGATGGACATGCGCGACGAAAAACCCGCGCTGCTGCTGGGCGCACGCAAGGTCTACCTCGCTACCTCCAACGGCCACTGCTGGAGCGTGACCGAGGCGCCCGAAGAAGCCGACGCGCTCATCCTCACCCAGGACTGAAAAATGGAAATCGATGCCATCTCCCTCTACGAGCCCGCGTGCGGCGAGCGCGAGATCCAGCTCGTCACCGCCGTGCTGGAATCGGCCCGCTGGGGCGATGGCCCCATGCTGGAATCGTTCGAGCGCGCCTTCGCCGGCTGGGCCGGGCGGCGCCATGCGGTCGCGGTGGGCAGCGGCACCCTGGGCACCTGGATCGCGTTGCGCGCCTACGGCATCGGCCCGGGCGACGAGGTGGTCTGCAGCAGCCATTCGTGGCACCAGGTGGCGCAGGCCATCACGCTCGCGGGTGCCACGCCGGTGTTCGCCGACATCAACTACTGGACCGGCTGTCTGAGCCCGGAAAAAGCCGCGCTCAAGATCACGCCGCAGACCCGCGCCATCCTGGCCGGCAACACCAACGGCCACCCGGCCGACTGGGACCCACTGCGTGCGCTCGCGAAAGCGCACGGCATCCCCCTGATCGAAGACAGCACCGAAGCCTTGGGCTCGCGCTACAAGGGCCAGACCGTGGGCAGCTTCGGCGATGTGTCGGTGTTCGACTTTTCGCAGCCCTCGGCCCTGTGCACCGGCGAGGGCGGCATGCTGGTCACCGACGACGACGCGCTGGTGCACGAGCTGCGTTACCTGCGCCAGCGCCGCGTGAGCGACCGGCATTCGGTCTCGGTCGGATCGCGCGTGCCGCTGCAGGCCGGCATGAGCGAGATGACCGCCGCGCTCGGCCTGGCCCAGCTCGCCAGCCTGGACGACCGGCTGATGGAGCGCAAGCAGGTGGAGCTCTGGTACCACGAGCAGATGCAGAGCTTCGAGGGCGTGAAGCCGCCCTACCTGGCCGAGAACGTCGACGAGGTGCACTGGATGCTGTACGTGGTGCACCTGGGCAAACGCTTCACCGCCAGCGCGCGCGCGCAGATGGTGGACGACCTGGCCTCCAGCGGCATCGAGACCGCCGCCTACAGTCACCCGCTGCACCAGCAGTTCTATTACATGAACGCGGCGGCGGCCATCGGCCAGCAGCGCGGCTTGCTGCGCGACACCGACCGCATCGGCGACCGCGCCCTGGCCCTGCCGCTGCACACCCAGATGGACGCGGTTCAGGTGCAGTACATCGTGACCACATTGAAAGACACCGCGACGAACGTCGGCGCGGGCGCTGCCATCTATCTCTAAGGAAACCCCATGACCGACCTGATCCAAGACATCGCCAGCCGACTCGACGCCGGCAGCGTCATCCCCTACCTGGGCCCGGACATGTTGTCGCTGTGCGAGGCGGGCAAGGTGCCGGCCACGCCGCTGGACCTGGCGACCTTCATGACGGCCAAGGTCAGCGTGCCGCACAAGGTGCGCAACCGCCTGACGCAGGCGGCCCAGTTCATCGAAAACTTCAAACACCGCAAGTCGGTGGTGCACCTGATGAACGAGGCCTTTGCCAGCTCGCCCGAGCCCTCGGCGCTGCAACTGGCCCTGGCGGGCAGCAACGCCGGCCTCTGGGTCGACACCTGGTACGACGACACCATGCTGAACGCGCTGACCCGCGTGCGCGGCGACAGCGGCTGGAACCAGGTGCAGGGCCTGTCGCAGTCCGAACATTTCGGCCAGTGGACCGGCGCCTACGACGCCCAGGGCCAGGCGCTCGACACCCTGCCGGTAGCACCCACGCATTACAAGCCCTGGGGAGGCCACAGCCCGGCCGGCAACTACCTGGTGTCCGACAGCGACTACGTCGAGGTGCTGACCGAGATCGACATCCAGACCCCCATCCCCGCGGCCGTGCAGGCCTGGCGCACCGGCCGCAGCTTCCTGTTCCTCGGCTGCCGTTTCGACGACCAGCTCACGCGCTGCTTCGCGCGCCAGATCATGAAACGCTCCAGCGACCTGCACTGGGCCGTGCTGCCCAACGAGCCGACCCGCATGGAAGCGCGTTTTCTCGAAGAGCAGGGCATCACGCGCATCAACATGCCGCTGGCCGATTTTTCGGCCGCCTTCATTGATGCGATGCAGCCCGCGCTCGCCGCCTGAGTTTTCCCGGTTCCGTTTCCCAACCCCCAAGCCATGAGGCCACAACCATGACCACGATCACCGTCCTTCCTTCCGGCAAATCCTACGAAGTAGCCGCCGGCACCACCATCCTCAAAGCCCTGCTCAGCGTGGGCGAGCCGGTCATGAGCAAATGCGGCGGCGACGCCAAGTGCGAGGCCTGCCACGTCTTCGTCACCAGCGGCCGCAAGAGCCTGTCGCGCATCCAGCCGAAGGAGAACGAAAAGCTCGACGGCATGGTGGGCATCGGATCGGCCTCGCGCCTGGCTTGCCAGGCCGTGCTCGGCGAAGACCCAGTGACCATTGAACTGCTCATGACGAGCTGACCCCAGGGCGCACCCACCATGGCCGCCTTGCTCCATCTGCCGACCCACAAGGTGGCCGACGTCGTGGTGTTCGGTGCGGGCCTGTGTGGCCTGGCGCTCACCCGCAGCCTGGTCGCGCGCGGCCTGGACGTGACGCTGCTCGAAGCGCGGGATCGCATCGGTGGTCGGGTGCTGACCCGCACCGATGCGCAGACCGGCCAGGCGCTCGACATGGGTGCCACCTGGTACTGGCCCGAGACCGAGCCACGCATCAGCGCGCTGCTGGGCGAGCTGGGCCTGGCCACGCTAGCCCAGCACGATCCGGGCGACGCACTCTGGCTCACCGACCCCAACCGCGAACCCGAACGCAGCCAGGATGCGGCCGGCGTGCACGCCGGCGCGCGGCGGATCCAGGGTGGCGCGGCCCGGCTCGTG
>JAHIQV010000020.1 GCA_018903185.1 Gammaproteobacteria bacterium
ACCTGGTGTTCCTGCAGGAGGTCGAAGGCGGATCCGGGGCCGCGGGCGCGCAATACGAGTTCCTCGCCGACCAGATCTGGTCCGACCACGCCTACGGTCGCAATGCGGTGGCCGAGGGCCTGGACCACGGCAACGCGGTGCTCTCCCGCTTCCCGGTGCTGCACAGTGCCAACCACGACATCTCGCTGCCCGGCGTCGAGCCGCGCGGCCTGCTGCACTGCGTGCTGGCCATGCCCGACGGCCTGCCCGATCTGCAGGTGATGTGTGTGCACCTGGGGCTGAGCGAGTCGCACCGGCACCACCAGCTGGAGCGCCTGTGCGACACGGTGCAACGTGAGGTGCCGGCCGACGCGCCGCTGATCGTCGCCGGCGACTTCAACGACTGGCGTTCGCGCGCCGACGCCAGCCTGAATCCCTGCGGGCTCACCGAGGTGTTCCGCCACCACCTGGGTGCGCACGCGCGCAGCTTTCCGGCGGGGTTGCCGCTGCTGCGGCTCGACCGCATCTACGTGCGCGGCGTGGCCGCTGCCACGCCGCTGCCGCTGCCGCTTCGGCCCTGGTCCCGGCTGTCCGACCACGCGCCGCTGGCCGCCGGCATCGATCTGCAGGAGGCGCCATGAACTCGCACTGGGTGCCGGGCAACCGCATCACGCTGCTGGAGAACGGCGAGGCCTATTTCCCGCGCGTGTTCGAAGCCATCGCCGCGGCCGAACACGAGGTGCTGCTCGAAACCTTCATCCTGTTCGACGACAAGGTCGGGCGCGAACTGCAGCAGGCGCTGCTGCGCGCGGCGGGGCGCGGCGCCGTGGTGCACGTGCTGGTTGATGGCTGGGGCTCGCCCGATCTGCCGCCGTCGTTCACGCAGCCGCTGCTCGATGCGGGCGTGCGGCTGCGCAGTTTCGAGCCGGCCCAGCGCCTGCTGGGCGCGCGCATCAACATGCTGCGGCGCATGCACCACAAGCTGGTGGTGGTGGATGGCCGGTGGGCCTTTGTCGGCGGCATCAACTACTCGCTGGACCACCTGGCCGAGTTCGGGCCGCTGGCCAAGCAGGATTACGCGGTCGAGGTCGAGGGCCCGCTGGTGGGTCAGATCCAGGCCTTCTGCCGCGCCAACCTGGACACGCCACAACCCGCGCGCCATGACTGGCTGCAGCGCTGGCGCGCGATCCGCACCTGGGGCGGCGCGCTGGAGGAAGTCGGCGACGGCGCGGTGGCCGCCTTCGTCACGCGCGACAACCGCGAGCACCGCACCGACATCGAGCGCCACTACCGCGTTGCGGTGCGCAGCGCGCACGAACGCGTGCTGATCGCCAACGCCTATTTTTTTCCAGGCTACCGGTTCCTGCGCGACCTGCGCCACGCGGCGCGCCGCGGCGTACGGGTCGACCTGATCCTGCAGGGCTGGCCCGACCAGCCCTGGGTGCAGAAGGCCTCGGCGCTGCTGTATGGCCACCTGATGCGCGCCGGGGTGAATGTCTACGAGTATCTTGAGCGCCCGCTGCACGCCAAGGTGGCGGTGGTCGATGACCTGTGGGCCACTGTCGGATCGAGCAACCTCGACCCGACCAGCCTCAGCCTGAACCTGGAGGCCAACGTGGTGGTGCGCGACGCCGCGTTCGCCCGGCATCTGAGCGGGCGTCTTGATCAAATGATGCGGCACGGGTGCCAGCGCGTGCAGCTGCCGACACCAGGGCGGCTGCGCTCGGCCTGGATCGCGCTGCGCAGCCTGGTGGTCTTCCACGTCCTGCGCCGCTACCCGACCTGGGCCCGGCTCACCGGCACGAGCGCGCCGCAGGTGGTTCCCATGCGGACCGACTCGGCATGAAGCCCTGGGCCCGCACTACCTGGTCGTGGTTCAAGCGGGTGGCACCTTGGGCGCTGGCGGCGCTGGTGCTCACACTGGTGGTGCGGCAGGCCCGCACGGTGGACTGGCCCGCGGTCTGGCAGGCGCTGCAGCAGATGCCGCCTGGTCGGCTGGCGGCGGCGGCCGGCCTGGCGCTGCTCAGCCATGGCCTGTACGCCAGCTTCGACCTGATCGGGCGCCGGCTCACGGGCCACCGGCTGTCCACGCTGCGAACGCTCGGCACCGCCGCCATCAGCTACGCCTTCAACCTCAACGCCGGCGCGCTGGTGGGCGGCTTCGCCCTGCGGCTGCGGCTGTACACGCGCCGGGGTCTCTCCGCGTCCACGGTGGCGCAGATCATTGCGCACAGCATGGCGACCAACTGGCTGGGTTATTTGTGGGTGGGCGGTGCGGTGCTGCTGTGGGCGCCGCCCCGCCTGAGCGCCGGCTGGGCGCTGCCGGACCCGGCCCTGCGCGCCATCGGGCTGGCGATGGTGCTGGCGGCGCTGGCCTACCCGGTGCTGTGCCACTTCACGGGCCCGCGTCGGCTGGCCTGGCGTGGCCGCTCGCTGACGTTGGCCAGCACCCCCATGGCGGTGTGGCAGCTGGTGGCGGGTGGCGCGAGCTGGCTGCTGATCGGCGCCACCGTCTGGAGCCTGTTCGGGGGCCGCATCGACTATCCCACCGTGCTCGGTGCCCTGCTGCTGGCGGCGCTGGCCGGTGTGCTGGCGCACGTGCCGGCGGGCCTGGGTGTGCTGGAAGCGGTGTTCGTGGCCACGCTCGGCTCGCGCCTGCCGGTGGCCGAGGTGCTCGCCACGGTGCTGGCCTACCGCGCCACCTACTACCTGTTGCCGCTGGCGCTGGCACTGCCCGCCTACGCGCTGAGCGAGGCGGCTGCGCGGCACCAGACCGTTGCGGCCGGGACGCCGGACCGGCACTAACCTTGTCGCGCCCGCTCGTACAGCGCCTGCACCTTGGGCACGTTCGCCTGCAGCTCCCGGATGCGGTTCGGTCCGTTCGGGTGGGTCGAGAGGAAGGCCGGGCCGCCACCCTTGTTGGCCGCCGCCATCTTCTGCCAGAGGCTCACGCTGGCCTGGGGCTGAAACGCGCCGCGGGCGGCCAGTTCCAGGCCCACCAGATCGGCCTCGGTCTCATCTTCGCGGCTGAACTTGAGCGTGAGCAGTTGCGCGCTCAGGTCGGCGGCGACGGAGCCCAGGTTGCCCAGGCCCAGCAGCTCGGCGCCCAGGCGCAGGCCGAGGTTGGTGGCGCTGCTTTTGGCCAGGCGTTCCCGTGCGTGTTCGCGCAGCGCATGGGCCATTTCGTGGCCCATGATCATGGCGGCTTCGTCGTCGCTCAGCTTGAGCTGGCTCAGGATGCCGGTGTAGAAGGCGATCTTGCCGCCGGGCAGGCAGAAGGCGTTGATCTGGTCGCTGTGGATCAGGATCACCTCCCAGCGCCAGTCCCTGGCGCGCGGGTTCCAGGCGGCGGTGTGCGGAATGATGCGCTTGGCGATGGCGTGCAGCCGCCGGGTCTGCGGGTGGTTGGCGGGCAGCAGGGCGTTTTGCTGCTTCGCTTCCTGCACGGTCTGCACAAACTGCTGGCGGCCGGCCTGTTCGATCTGGTCGGCGGGCACGAGCTTGCGCAGGCTGGACGCTTTGCCCACATCGACCTGCGCCGCTGCGGGCCAGGCCGCCGCTGCCGCGCCCGCGAGCACGAAGGCGCGGCGCGCCTGCCAGGGGCCGCGCTGCGGAGCAGGGGCGGAAGGCGTCTTGAGGTCGCAGAGAAAACACATGGGTCAATAATAGGCAAAGCCCCCGCCGGGCGCACCCACCTGCCGCAATGACCGAGAACGCCGTCACGACTTCGACCCCACCCACCACAGCCCGGCCCACCTGGGGCGAAACCCTGCGGGCCTATCTGGAGCCCGCCAGCCTGCGCATGTTCGCGCTCGGTTTCTCGGCCGGCTTGCCGTTGCTGCTGGTGCTGGGCACGCTGAGCTTTCGCCTGCGCGAGGCGGGGCTGGACCGCACGACCATCGGTTACCTGAGCTGGGTCGGTCTGGCCTACGGGTTCAAGTGGTGCTGGTCGCCGCTGGTGGACCGGTTGCCGATCCCGCTGCTCACGCGCTGGCTCGGGCGGCGGCGCAGCTGGTTGCTGCTGTCGCAAGGGGCGATCATGGCGGCGCTGGTGGGCATGGCGCTCTCGGACCCGCGCACCGGGCTGAACGTGGTGGTGTGGTGCGCGCTGGCGGTGGCGTTTGCCTCGGCCACGCAGGACATCGCGCTGGACGCGTACCGCATCGAGTCCGCCGACACGCGGCACCAGGGTGTGCTCGCCGCCACGTACCAGACGGGCTACCGGCTGGCGATGATCTGGGCGGGGGCGGGGGTGTTGTGGCTGGCGGCGCGGGCCGAGGTGGCACCGGTGGCGCAGGCCTTGGCGGCCGTGGCTGACGCCGCCAAGCCCGCGCCGGGGTCGCTGTACCAGAACGCGGCCTGGACCACGGCCTACCTCGTCATGGCCGCGAGCATGCTGGTGGGGGTCGTGACGGTGCTGTTTTCGCGCGAACCGGTCCAGCTCGCCGTGCCGCCCTCGCGCAATGCGGCCGAGTGGTTTCGGGGCGCTTTCGTCGAGCCGTTCGCCGACTTCCTCCAGCGCTACGGCAAGCAGGCCCTGCTGATTCTGGCGCTGATCGGCGTCTACCGCATCAGTGATGTGGTGATGGGCATCATGGCCAACCCGTTTTACGTGGACATGGGCTACACCAAGGACGAGGTGGCGGCGGTGACCAAGATCTACGGCGTGATCATGACCCTGGTGGGTGCCTTCATCGGCGGCGCGCTGTCGCTGCGCTGGGGTGTGATG
>JAHIQV010000202.1 GCA_018903185.1 Gammaproteobacteria bacterium
ACAAGGCTGCACCGTGATTGCCCTGGCGCAGTTCAGCATGGCGCGTGCGCAGGCTGCGGTGCAACAGGCGCTGGGTCTGCCGGTGCTGACCACGCCCGGCAGCGCGGTGCGCGCGCTGCGGCAACGACTGGGCATCAATGGGCAACCGGTGAAAGGCGAGGGCGGGCAACCGCTACAATAGAAGGTTGCCGAAAAGCAGGGTTCCAAGTTGCACAGCCTTCATCCGCTGCTGCGACTTGCCCGAGTGTCAGGCGCGCGGGTGGCGAAATTGGTAGACGCACCAGGTTTAGGTCCTGACGCCAGCAATGGTGTGGGGGTTCGAGTCCCCCCCCGCGCACCACCTCACAGACGAACAGATTCTTACCGGTTGGCCAGAGTGGCTGGTTGACCGACATCCTTTTGGAGAATGCCATGACCGTGACCGTTGAAACCCTGGAAAAGCTCGAGCGCAAGATCACGCTGACACTGCCGGCCGAAGTGATCCAGAGCGAAGTGTCCAAGCGCCTCAAGCGCCTGGCCCGCGATGTCAAGATGGACGGCTTCCGTCCTGGCAAGGTCCCCATGAACGTGGTGGCCCAGCGCTATGGTTATTCGGTGCACTACGAGGTCATGAACGACAAGGTGGGCGAGGCCTTTGCCACCGCCGCCAACGAAGCCAAGCTGCGCGTCGCCGGTCAGCCCAAGATCACCGAAAAGGAAGAATCGCCCGAAGGCCAACTGGCTTTTGACGCCGTCTTCGAGGTGTACCCCGAAGTGAAGATCGAAGACCTGTCCACCGCTGAAGTGGAGAAGATTTCGGCCGAAGTGGACGATGCTGCCATCGACCGCACGCTGGACATCCTGCGCAAGCAGCGCCGCACCTTTGCGCAACGCGCGCAGGACCAGGCCGCCGCCGACGGCGACCGCGTCACCATCGACTTCGCCGGCAAGATCGACGGCGAGGCTTTTGAAGGTGGCAAGGCCGAAGGCTTCCAGTTCATCGTCGGCGATGGCCAGATGCTCAAGGAATTTGAAGACGCCGTGCGCGGCATGAAGTCGGGCGAGTCCAAGACGTTCCCCCTGGCCTTCCCCGAGGACTACCACGGCAAGGACGTGGCCGGCAAGACCGCCGACTTCCTGGTCACCTTGAACAAGATTGAAGCCGCTCACCTGCCCGATGTGGACGAGGCCCTGGCCAAGTCGCTCGGCATCGCCGAAGGCACGGTCGAAGGCCTGCGCGCCGACATCAAGAAAAACCTGGAGCGCGAAGTCAAACATCGCCTGCAGGCCCGCAACAAGCAGGCTGCCATGGATGCCCTGGCCGCCAAAGCCGAACTGGACCTGCCGAAGTCGGTGGTGCAGGCCGAACTGGACCGCCTGGTCGAAGGCGCCCGCGCCGACCTGAAGCAGCGCGGAGTGAAAGACGCCGACAAGGCGCCGATCCCCGACGACCTGTTCCGTCCCCAGGCCGAGCGCCGTGTGCGCCTGGGTCTGGTGGTGGCGGAGCTGGTGCGTGCCAACGAGTTGCACGCCACGTCCGAGCAGATCAAGGCACACATCGACGAGCTCGCTGCTTCTTACGAAAAGCCGGCTGAAGTGGTGCGCTGGTACACCGGCGACAACCGCCGCATGGCCGAAGTGGAAGCCATCGTGATCGAGAACAACGTGACCGAATTCGTGCTGTCCAAGGCCAAAATCAATCAAAAGTCGATCAGCTTCGATGAGCTGATGGGTCAGGCCTGATTGGCCCACAGCGGGTCAGCGGTCGGGTCGCTTGCGGCACCGGTCGGGATCCGCGGTCACGTCAGGACTGGAAAGGGCGGAGCAATCCGCCCTTTTTTTGTTCCCCGACGCTTGCCTTTTTCAACAGGCACGCCATATGCATACCTCGGCCAAAGCCGCGACCGTGTGGCGGCTTTGGCAGGTTGGTTACAGTAGTGGCATGTTATGCATCAACACATGGAGAAACGCATGAGCGCAATGGACATTCAGGGCTTGGGCATGGTGCCCATGGTGATCGAGACCTCGGGCCGCGGCGAGCGCGCCTACGACATCTATTCGCGCCTGCTCAAGGAGCGCGTGATCTTCCTGGTGGGTGAGGTCAATGACCATTCGGCCAATCTGGTCGTCGCGCAGCTGCTGTTCCTGGAAAGTGAAAACCCTGACAAGGACATTTCGTTCTACATCAACTCGCCCGGCGGTTCGGTGAGCGCCGGCATGGCGATCTTCGACACGATGAACTTCATCAAGCCCGACGTGTCCACTCTGTGCTGTGGCTTCGCTGCCAGTATGGGTGCTTTCCTGTTGGCCGCAGGAACCAAGGGCAAGCGGTTCTCGCTACCCAACTCCAAGATCATGATTCACCAGCCGTCTGGTGGAAGCCGCGGTCAGGCGACCGAGATCGAGATCCAGGCCCGAGAAATCCTCAAGACCCGCGAGCAGCTGAACAAGATCCTGGCCGAACGCACCGGCCAGCCGCTGGAGCGCATTGCACGCGACACGGAACGCGACTACTACATGTCGGCCGCCGAATCGGCCGAATACGGCCTGATCGACAAGGTGATCGAAAAGCGTGGGGCTATCGCAGCCTGATGCCGATGGACTGCATGGTGCCGTCGAGGTTCCCATCGGTCCAGTGTCTCCTCCAAACCGCCTGATCCGAGCCCAAAGAGGCGCTTTTCCGGCATTTGTCACATTGCAGCCTTGAACTATCATTGTTCCCGTTGCATCTCTCTGTCTTTCTGAACCCCAAATCTCATGGCCGACAAAAAAGCCGCCTCCGGTGAAAAAGCGCTCTACTGCTCGTTTTGTGGCAAGAGCCAGCACGAGGTCAAGAAGCTGATCGCCGGGCCCTCGGTGTTCATCTGCGATGAGTGCATCGAGCTGTGCAACGACATCATCCGCGACGAGTTGCCGGGACTGGAATCGGTCAAGGCGTCGGGCGATGACGTGCCTACGCCTGCCGACCTGAAGGGCAATCTCGACAGCTACGTGATCGGTCAGGAAGGGGCCAAGCGGGCTTTGGCGGTGGCGGTCTACAACCACTACAAACGCCTGCGCCACAAACAGACAGCACGCAAGGACGAGGTGGAACTGGCCAAGAGCAACATCCTGCTGATCGGTCCCACGGGTTCGGGAAAGACCTTGCTGGCCCAGACCATGGCGCGCATGCTCAACGTGCCGTTTGTCATGGCGGACGCCACCACGCTGACCGAAGCCGGCTATGTGGGCGAAGACGTGGAGAACATCGTCGCCAAGCTGCTGCAAAGTTGCAACTACGACGTCGAACGTGCCCAGCAGGGCATCGTCTACATCGACGAGATCGACAAGATCACCCGCAAGTCGGACAACCCGTCCATCACGCGTGACGTGTCGGGCGAGGGTGTGCAGCAGGCCCTGCTCAAGTTGATCGAAGGCACCATGGCCTCGGTGCCGCCCCAGGGTGGCCGCAAGCATCCGAACCAGGATTTCCTGCAGGTCGACACGACCAACATCCTGTTCATCTGCGGTGGCGCCTTCGCCGGGCTGGAAAAAATCATCGAAAACCGCACCGAAGCCTCGGGCATGGGGTTCAGCGCGGTGGTCAAGAGCAAGAAGCAGCGCAGCCTGACCGACGCCTTCAAGGAAATCGAACCCGAAGACCTGATCAAGTTCGGCCTGATTCCAGAACTGGTGGGCCGCGTGCCGGTGATTGCCGCGCTGTCGGAGCTCAGCGAGGATGCGCTGGTCGAAATCCTGACCGAACCCAAGAACGCCGTGGTCAAGCAGTTTTCGCGGCTGCTGTCCATGGAAGGCGCGGAGCTGGAAGTCCGCCCCGCCGCCCTCAAAGCCATCGCCCGCAAGGCACTGGCGCGCAAGACCGGCGCGCGCGGCCTGCGCTCGATACTGGAAAACGCGCTGATCGACACCATGTTCGATCTGCCAGGCATGAGCAACGTGGAGAAAGTCGTGGTGGACGAGTCCACCATTGAAGAGAACAAGCCTCCCCTGCTGGTCTACCGCGAAGCGGCCAAACAGGCCTGAACGGTAGCGGGCATGCGTGAGTGAGTGCATGCCAAGTTGATGATGCGCCCGGTGTCGACCGCCCGCATCTGCCCATGACCCTTTTGTTGAGGTTGAGAAATGTCCGGACAAACCCCTTTGCCCAGCACGCCGGTTGACCTGCCACTGCTGCCCTTGCGCGACGTGGTGGTCTTCCCGCACATGGTGATCCCGCTATTTGTGGGGCGCCCGAAAAGCATCAAGGCGCTGGAGTCCGCCATGGAAGCGGAACGGCGCATCATGCTGGTGGCCCAGAAAGCCGCCGCCAAGGACGAGCCCTCCACGGAGGACATGTTCGAAATGGGTTGCATCGCCACCATCCTGCAGATGCTGAAACTGCCCGACGGCACCGTGAAGGTGCTGGTGGAGGGGGTTCAGCGTGCAAAAGTTTTGTCGATCACCGACGGTGAGACCCACTTTGTCGCCAGCGTCCACCCGGTGGACCCGGCGGTTGAGCGTGCCGACATCCTGTCGACCGAACTCGAGGCGCTGCGCCGTGCCGTGATGCAGCAGTTTGACCAGTACGTCAAACTGAACAAGAAGATCCCGTCGGAAATCCTGACCTCGATCTCCAGCATTGACGACCCCGGTCGCCTGGCCGACACCATTGCAGCCCACTTGCCGCTGAAGCTGGAGTCCAAGCAGGTCGTGCTCGATCTGGACCCGGTCAACAAGCGCCTGGAAAACCTGTTTGAGCAACTCGAACGCGAGGTCGACATCCTCAATGTCGACAAGAAGATCCGTGGCCGGGTGAAGCGCCAGATGGAGAAGAACCAGCGTGACTTCTACCTGAACGAGCAGGTCAAGGCGATCCAGAAGGAGCTGGGCGAAGGCGAAGAGGGCGCCGACATCGAAGAGATTGAGAAGAAGATCAAGGCCGCCAA
>JAHIQV010000021.1 GCA_018903185.1 Gammaproteobacteria bacterium
GCAGCCCTTCGTGGCGCCTGCATCGTGACGGACGATCCCTACCTCTACTTTGCCCGCCTGACCCAGTGGTGGCGCGCGCAGCACGAGCCCCGACCCGAACCCCGGATCGATCCGCTGGCCAGCATCCACCCTGACGCCTTGATCGGCGAGGGCGTGGACATTGCCGCTTTCGTGACCGTCGGACCCGGTGCCCGCATCGGTGCCGGTGCGCGTCTGGGCTCACACACGGTGATCGGCGCGGGAGCCGTGGTCGGGGCCCACTCACTGCTGCACCCGCGCGTGACCCTGGGCGAGCGCTGCAGCGTGGGTGAACGCTGCGTGCTGCACCCGGGCGTGGTGATCGGTGCCGACGGATTCGGTTTTGCGCCGCACCGGGGTCAGTGGGTCAAGATCGAGCAGTTGGGCGCTGTGCGCATCGGCAACGACGTCGAGATCGGGGCCAACACCTGCATCGACCGTGGTGCGCTGGACGACACCGTGATCGAAGACGGCGTCAAGCTCGACAACCTGATCCAGATCGGCCACAACGTGCACATCGGAGCGCACTCGGCCATGGCCGGTTGCGTGGGGGTGGCGGGCAGTGCCACCATCGGGGCCCACTGCACCGTGGGCGGCGGAGCGGTGGTGCTGGGGCATCTGACACTGGCCGATGGTGTGAACATCTCGGCCGCTTCCGTGGTGACACGCTCCATTTCCAAGCCTGGTCACTACACCGGCATGTTTCCCATCGACGACAATGCGAGCTGGGAAAAGAACGCCGCCTCCCTCAAACAACTCAACCGCCTGCGCGAACGGCTCAAGGCCGTGGAGCAGGCCATCGAACAAGCTACGAAAAGCACGCTCAAGCCATGATGGACATCCACCAGATTCTCAAGAAGTTGCCACACCGTTATCCGTTCCTGCTGGTGGACCGTGTGCTCGAACTCGAACCGGGCAAGCGCATCAAGGCGCTGAAGAATGTGACCATGAACGAGCCCTTTTTTGAAGGGCACTTTCCGCACCGGCCTGTGATGCCCGGTGTGCTCATGCTCGAAGCCATGGCGCAGGCGGCCGCCTTGCTGGCATTCGAGGTGGTGGGTTCGGTTCCCGATGAAAAGTCGGTCTATTACTTCGCCGGCATTGACGCTGCGCGCTTCAAGCGTCCGGTTGAACCCGGTGACCAGCTGATCATGGATGTGACGCTGGAGCGCATGAAGGCCGGCATCTTCAAGTTCAAGGGTGTGTGCACCGTGGACGGCAAGATGGTCTGCGAAGCCGAGTTGATGTGCACAATGCGCACCGTCGCCTGATCGCAGCGGAGATCAGTTCGTGACACAGATTCATGCCACGGCGCTGGTGGACCCGGCTGCCGAGATCGATGGCACGGTCAGCATCGGTCCTTACACCGTCATCGGCCCGCATGTGAAGATCGGTGCGGGCACCACGGTGGGCGCACATTGCGTCATCGAAGGGCGCACCACCATCGGCCGGGACAACCGCATTTTCCAGTTCAACTCGCTCGGTGCGGTCCCACAGGACAAAAAGTACGCGGGTGAACCCACCGAGCTGACCATCGGCGACCGCAACACCATCCGCGAGTTCTGCACCTTCAACCTGGGTGTGCCTGGTGCGGGTGGTGTGACCAGCGTGGGCAATGACAACTGGATCATGGCCTACACCCACATAGCCCACGATTGCCACGTCGACAACCACACGACCCTGGCGAACAACACCACGCTGGCCGGGCACGTGCACCTGGCCGACTGGGTCACGGTGGGCGGCCTCACCGGCATTCACCAGTTCGTGTCGGTGGGCGCACACGCCATGATCGGCTTCGCCAGCGCGGTGTCGCAGGATGTGCCGCCTTTCATGCTGGTGGATGGCAATCCGCTGGCGGTGCGCGGCTTCAACGTCGTGGGTCTGCGTCGCCGCGGCTTCTCGCCCGAGCGGGTTGCCGCCGTGAAACAGATGCACAAGCTGCTGTACCGCCAGGGCCTCACCCTGGAGCAGTCACGCAGTGGCATCGAGGCGTTGGCGAGCGACATGCCCGAGGCCGCCCCCGATGTGGACATGATGAACCGCTTCCTCGCCTCTGCGACCCGCGGCATTGCCCGCTGACGGTTTGCCGGCCCCCTACATGGAAGTGCAACGCCGGTTTGCGATGGTGGCTGGCGAGACGTCCGGCGATCTGCTCGCCGGTCTGCTGCTGAAGAGCATGCACCAGCGCTGGCCCGATCTGGTGGCCGCAGGCATTGGTGGCCCGCGCATGGTCGAGCAAGGGTTTGACGCTTGGTGGCCGAGCGACCAGCTGGCCGTTCGGGGCTATCTGGAGGTGCTGCCCAAGCTGCTGGGTATTCTGCGCATCCGTAAACGCTTGCGCGAGCGCCTGCTGGCACAGCCGCCAGCGCTGTTCATCGGCGTGGACGCGCCCGATTTCAATTTTGGACTGGAAGCCGACCTCAAGGCCGCGGGCGTGCGCACCGTGCATTTCGTCTGCCCCTCTTTCTGGGCTTGGCGGCCTGAGAAGATCGAAAAGGTGCGACGCGGGGCCGACCATGTGCTGTGCATTTTTCCGTTTGAGCCAGCTTTGTTGGCAGAGCATGGCATCGCTTCCACCTACGTGGGCCATCCGATTGCACATGTGATCCCCATGGAACCCGATCGCGCGGCTGCCCGGCGCCAGCTGGGCTTGCGCGACGAGGACCGCGTGGTGGCGATTCTCCCGGGCAGCCGGGCCTCTGAGGTGCAGTACCTTGCAGCGCGTTTTTTTGCCGCCGCAGCCTTGATGCTCAAAGCCCGGTCGGACCTGCGTTTTGTCGTGCCAGCGGTGCCTGCGCTGCGCGTACGCATCGCCCAGCTGGCGGCGGCCAGCGGTCTGGGTGACGCGCTGAGCCTTGTCGACGGTCAGTCGCACGC
>JAHIQV010000203.1 GCA_018903185.1 Gammaproteobacteria bacterium
GCATCCGGCGCTGCAGAGGCCGACGAGCCGCCACGCCACCCGTTTCTGGTGTCGCTGGGCGAGCGGGTGCGCACGCTGCGCTCGCGCCGCGGCATGACACGCAAGGCCGTGGCGCTGGCGGCGGACGTGTCAGAGCGCCACCTCGCCAACCTCGAATACGGCACCGGCAACGCCTCCATCCTGGTGCTGTTGCAGGTGGCGCAGGCACTGCAATGTTCGCTCACCGAGCTGCTGGGCGACGTGACCACCTCGTCGCCCGAATGGCTGCTGATCCGCGAGCTGCTGGAGAATCGCAACGAGGCCGATCTGAAACGCGTGCGTCTGGCCATCGGCGGCCTGCTGGATGGGCACGCCGCGCCGGTGAACGACGCCGGGCGACAGGCCCGCATCGCACTCATTGGCCTGCGCGGTGCGGGCAAGTCAACGCTGGGTCAGCGACTCGCCGACGACCTGGGCTACGCCTTCATCGAGCTCAGCCGCGAGATCGAAAAGTTCGCCGGCTGCAGCATCAACGAAATCCATGCGCTCTACGGCACGCCGGCCTATCGCCGCTACGAACGCCGTGCGCTCGAAGAAGCGATCCAGATCTACCCCGAGGTGGTGATCGCCACACCGGGTGGCCTGGTGTCGGACGCCGCCAACTTCAACCTGCTGCTCACGCACTGCACCACCGTCTGGCTGCAGGCCGACCCCGCCGACCACATGGGCCGCGTGGCCGCGCAGGGCGACATGCGGCCCATGGCCGCCAGCCGCGAAGCCATGGAAGATTTGAAGCGCATCCTGGCCGGTCGGTCGGCCTTTTATTCCAAGGCGGACCTGCACTTCAATACCAGTGGCCAGAGCGTGGACGACGCCTTTGACGGCCTGCGCACCCAGGTTCGGGAGGTACTGGGTATTTTGTAATATGCATAAAAATGCATTGACGTTCTTAAAAAGCTGCAATATTATTCACATCATTCGGTGCCCACCGGTGAGTGATTGCAAGTCGGCACCCCTTGTATTCCCGCCCCGCGCCACCCCACAAACAGGAGACAGCCATGACCACTGCCATCACCACCGTTGACTACCGCACCGATCCCAGCCAGTACCGCCACTGGAAACTCAAGTGCGAAGGTTCGACCGCCACGCTGGCGATCGACATCGACGAAGACGCCGGCATCCGCCCCGGCTACAAGCTCAAACTCAACAGCTACGACCTGGGCGTGGACATCGAGCTGCACGACGCCCTCAACCGTATCCGCTTCGAGCACCCCGAAGTGCGCACCGTGGTGGTCACCAGCGGCAAGGACCGCGTGTTCTGCTCCGGCGCCAACATCTTCATGCTCGGTGTCTCGACCCACGCCTGGAAGGTGAACTTCTGCAAGTTCACCAACGAAACCCGCAACGGCATCGAAGACACCAGCAAACACTCCGGCCTCAAATTCCTGGCCGCCCTGAACGGCGCCTGCGCCGGTGGCGGCTACGAGCTGGCCCTGGCCTGCGACGAGATCCTGCTGGTGGACGACCGCTCCAGCGCGGTCAGCCTGCCTGAAGTGCCGCTGCTCGGCGTGCTGCCCGGCACCGGCGGCCTGACCCGCGTGACCGACAAGCGCCACGTGCGCCACGACCTGGCCGACATCTTCTGCACCACCAGCGAAGGCGTGCGTGGTCAGAAGGCCGTGGACTGGCGCCTGGTGGACGCCGTGGCCAAGCCCCAGCAGTTCGCCGCCGCCGTGAGCGAGCGCGCAACCAAGCTGGCCGCGCAGAGCGACCGCCCAGCCGATGGGAAGGGCGTGAGCCTGCCCCGCGTGGAACGCACCGACAGCGCCGACGGCATCGCCTACACCTATGTCAACGTCGCCATCGACCGCGCCAGGCGCAACGCCACCATCACCCTGAAAGCGCCGAGCGGCGCTCAGCCGACCGACATCGCCGGCATCGAAGCCGCCGGTGCCGCCTGGTACCCGCTGCAGATGGCGCGCGAGCTGGACGACGCCATCCTCAACCTGCGCACCAACGAGCTGGACATCGGCACCTGGGTGCTCAAGACCGAAGGCGACGCGGCCGCCGTGCTGGCCAACGACGCCCTGATGCTGGCCCACAAAGACCACTGGTTCGTGCGCGAGACCATCGGCGCGCTGCGCCGGACTTTCGCCCGCCTCGATGTGTCCTCGCGCAGCCTGTTCGCGCTGATCGAAGCCGGCTCCTGCTTCGCCGGCACGCTGGCCGAGCTGGCCTTCTGCGCCGACCGCGCCTACATGCTGGCCCTGCCGGACGACGCCGACAAGGCGCCCCAGCTGCAACTGAGCGAGTTCAACTTCGGCTTTCTGCCGATGGTGAACGACCAGTCGCGCCTGCAGCGCCGTTTCTATGAAGAGACCGGCCCCATGGAAGCCGCGCGCGGCGCCATCGGCAAAGCACTTGACGCCGACGCCGCATTGGCTTTGGGCCTGGTGACCGCCGCGCCCGACGACATCGACTGGGCCGACGAAGTGCGCATGGCACTCGAAGAACGTGCCGCCATGTCGCCCGACGCGCTCACCGGCATGGAAGCCAACCTGCGTTTCGCGCAGAAGGAGAACATGGCCACCCGCGTCTTCGGCCGCCTCACCGCCTGGCAGAACTGGATCTTCCAGCGTCCCAACGCGGTGGGCGAAAAAGGCGCCTTGAAGGTCTACGGCAAGGGAGACAAAGCCCAGTTCGACATGAATCGGGTGTGATCCCCCCGCGCCGCGCTGCGCGCGTCACCCCCCAGGGGGCGATGCGAGTGGCCCGGCAAAGCCGGTTCCACCGCATCCTTGATTGAAGACACTTCACTCCAACGTTTTTCCTTACTGTTTCACCCACCCGCAGGAGACCAACATGTCCACCATCGACTACAGCGACAAGATCCCCAACAACGTCAACCTGAGCGAAGACCGCACGCTGCAGCGTGCGCTGGAGCAGTGGCAGCCCAACTACCTCAAATGGTGGGACGACATGGGCCCGGACGGCTCGCAGAACTTCGACGTCTACCTGCGCACCGCCGTCAGCGTCGATCCGCAGGGCTGGGCGCAGTTCGGCCACGTCAAGATGCCCGACTACCGCTGGGGCATCTTCCTCAACCCCGCCGAAGCCGACCGCAAGATCCACTTCGGTGACCACAAAGGCGAAGCCGCCTGGCAAGACATCCCTGGCGAATACCGCGCCAACCTGCGTCGCATCATCGTGACGCAAGGCGACACCGAGCCCGCCTCGGTCGAGCAGCAGCGCCACCTGGGCCTGACCGCCCCCAGCCAGTACGACCTGCGCAACCTGTTCCAGGTGAACGTGGAAGAAGGCCGCCACCTCTGGGCCATGGTTTACCTGCTGCACAAATACTTCGGCAAGGACGGCCGCGAAGAAGGCGAAGCCCTGCTCGAGCGCAACAGCGGCAACGCCGACAACCCGCGCATCCTGGAAGCCTTCAACGAAGAGACGCCGGACTGGTTGAGCTTCTTCATGTTCACCTACTTCACCGACCGCGACGGCAAGTTCCAGCTCTGCGCCCTGGCCGAGAGCAGTTTCGACCCGCTGGCGCGCACCACCAAGTTCATGCTCACCGAAGAAGCGCACCACATGTTCGTGGGCGAGTCCGGTGTCAGCCGCGTCATCAACCGCACCTGCCAGGTGATGAACGAGCTCAAGACCGACGACCCGGCCAAGCTGCGCGCCGCCGGCGTGATCGACCTGCCCACCATCCAGCGCTACCTGAACTTCCACTTCAGCGTCACCATCGACCTCTTCGGCGCCGACGAATCCAGCAACGCCGCCACCTTCTACAGCACCGGCCTCAAGGGCCGTTATGAAGAAGGCAAACGCACCGACGACCACCAGCTGCGCGGCCAGTTCTACAAGGTGCTCAACGTGCAGAACGGCCAGTTGGTCGAAAAAGAAGTGCCGATGCTCAACGCGCTCAACGAAGTGCTGCGCGACGACTACATCAAGGACAGCATCGGTGGCGTGGAACGCTGGAACAAGGTGATCGAGAAGGCCGGCATCCCGTTCCGCCTGACCGTGCCGCACAAGGCCTTCCACCGCAACATCGGCCTGCTCAAGGGCGTGAAGGTGGCGCCTGATGGCCGCGTGGTGTCCGAGTCCGAATGGAACGCCAACCGCGACAACTGGCTGCCCAGCGAGGGCGACCGCGCCTTCGTCGCCAGCCTGATGGGCCGCGTGGTCGACCCCGGCAAGTTCGCCAACTGGATCGCGCCGCCGGTGATGGGCATCAACCGCCAGCCGGTGGACTTTGAGTATGTACGTTTTGGCTAACCCCCTGCGCCGCTGAAGCGGCTTCCCCCTTAA
>JAHIQV010000204.1 GCA_018903185.1 Gammaproteobacteria bacterium
CCGGTAACGCGCCGCCGGGTGCCACATCGCCGCCACCGACGCCACCTGACCCTGCGAATGGGTCTGCCGGCGCAGCACCAGGCACGGCTCTTCGGGCGCCATGTGCAGCATCTCGGCCACGTCGCGCGGCGGCAGGCAGGCTTCGATGACGAAGCGCACGCCCTGCAGCGGCGCCACGCGCATCAGGTAGGCGTTGGGCGTCTGGCTGGCGAAGTCTTGCGCGAGGTAATCGGGTGCCACCGACGGATTCACGTAGCGGTCTTCCACCTGGATCGGCTCGCCGTCCTCGAAATGCACCACCACCGAATGGAACAGTGGCTGCTCGGCCTTCAGCCCGAACTGCCGCCCCAGCGCCTCGCCGGCCTTGGTGCGCTCCAGCTTGTGCAGCTCGCTGCGGTGCACGTGGCCGCGCGCGGCAATCTCCTCGGCGATGTTGCGAATCTCGACCAGCGTGGCCTGGTACTTCTGCTGCGCCACGTAGGTGCCCGAGCCCTGCACCCGCTCCACGATCTGTTCGTCGCTCAGCTCGCGGATCGCGCGGTTCACCGTCATGCGCGACACGCCGAAGGTGCGCGCCAGCGCCTCTTCGCCCGGGATCGCCTCGCCCTCCTGCCAGGTGCCACTCTGGATCTGCGCCAGCACATGCTGCTTCACCCGCAGATAGGCGGGCTTGCGGTCGTCGGCAGCCGCGGCGGGCAAGGGGGTGGATCCGTTCGACATAGGGTTTTTACGGGGGTATCAACCGATGAAGTGATATTGACAGGTGGGATTATGGCCAGATAAAGTTGTATATACATATCGAAGACAAGTATTTTTATATGTACAGACATACCATCGAAACCGCCCCGAGGAAACTGCCCATGAACACCCGCACCGCCACGGCATCGAGCCCAGCCGTCCCCGCCGCCGCCTTCCTGCGCCTGCTGGCCTACAGCAGCATCGGCCTGGTGATGTTTTTCCTGCCGCTGGAGATCGCCGGCAAGACCACCATCCTGTTCGACCACGCCGCAACCTACCTCGCGCAGCAGCAGCGCAGCCTGTCGATCGCGCTGGTGCTGGCGCTCATGGCCTGGGGCGCGGCCGCGCCCTTCATCAAAGGCAGCTGGCGCGCCAGCACCACCACCGCCGTGTTCAGCGTGCTCAAGGTCCTGGGCCTGGTGCTGGCGCTGATGTACCTGCTGAAACTTGGGCCCGCGCCGCTGTTCGAAAAAGACATGCTGCCCTTCCTGTTCGACAAGCTCGCGCTCACCGTCGGCCTGATCGTGCCGCTGGGCGCGGTGGCGCTGGCCTTCCTGGTCGGCTTCGGCCTGCTGGAGCTGGTCGGCGTGCTGATGCAGCCCGTCATGCGGCCGATCTGGCGCACGCCGGGCCACTCCGCCATCGACGCCGTCGCCTCCTTCGTCGGCAGCTATTCGGTCGGCCTGCTGATCACCAACCGCGTCTACGTCGAAGGCAAATACACGGCGCGTGAAGCGGCCATCATCGCCACCGGCTTCTCCACCGTCTCGGCCGCCTTCATGGTCATCGTCGCCAAGACGCTGGGCCTGATGGAAGCCTGGAACTTCTACTTCTGGTCCACCTTCGTGATCGCGTTCGCCGTCACCGCCATCACCACCTGGCTGCCGCCGATCTCGCGCATGGACAACACCGGCGGCGTGAGCAGCGCCCTGCCCGCCGGCCGCAACCGCTGGCAGGCCGCCTGGGACGCCGGCCTGGCCCAGGCCAGCAACGCGCCGCCGCTGTGGCGCGTGCTGCGCGACAACCTGCGCGACGGCCTGACCATGGCCAGCGCGGTGGTGCCCACCATCCTCGCCGTCGGCCTGATCGGCCTGCTGCTGGCGCGCTACACGCCGGTGTTCGACGTGCTCGGCCTGTTGCTGCTGCCCTTCGTGTGGCTCGGTGGCCTGGCCGAACCGGTGGCGACTTCCAAGGCCCTGGCCTCGGGCCTGGCCGAGATGTTCCTGCCCGCGCTCCAGCTCAAGGGCGCCGACCCGGTGGTGCGCTACGTCGCGGCCGTGGTCTCGGTCAGCTCGGTGCTGTTTTTCTCCGGCTCGATCCCCTGCGTGCTGGCCACGCGCATCCCGATCTCGCTGCGCCAGATGGTCGGCGTCTGGTTCGTGCGCACCGCGCTGAGCATCCTGCTGGCCGCCGGCGTGGGCCACATCGCGTTTGCCCAAGGCTGGATTGGCTAGATGACACCCCCGCCGCGCTCCGCGCGACCCCCTCAAGGGGGCGGCACTGGCCGTCCGGCAAAGCCGGCCCGGCGGTGCCCCTCGGTTGGGTGCCTCGTGCGTCGCGGATCACGCTCCGGCGTGAGGTAGCAATCAATACCTCTTTTTCACCCCACCGCTTTTTTCAAGGAGTTCCCCATGAACACCAACACCGACCCCCGCCTCGACCCCACCCGCGTCATCCGCGCCCCGCGCGGCAACACGCTGACCTGCAAGAACTGGATCGCCGAGGCCGCCTACCGCATGATCCAGAACAACCTCGACCCCGAGGTCGCCGAGAACCCGCAACACCTCGTGGTGTACGGCGGCATCGGCCGTGCCGCGCGC
>JAHIQV010000205.1 GCA_018903185.1 Gammaproteobacteria bacterium
CACCTCGTAAACCTGGGCGATCCAGTCCGCGTCCAGCGGCGCCACCAGCAGGCCGCGGCTGCGTCCGCCGAGGCCGCTGGCCATCGGCGCATCGTGCACGAAACCGTCTTTCTTCAGCAGCCTCAAGGCCTGCACGACCGGCTGGCGGGAGACCGCGAGCTGTTCGGCCAGCTCTTCCTGGGTGATGCGCTGGCCGGGCGCCAGCGAGCCATCGCTGATGGCGTCGAGCAGGGCGCGGTAGACCTGATCGGTCAGGTCCGGCGTCGATTCGAGTTGAGGCAGATGAACGCTCATGTTGATTGTCTGAATTCTGGATTCAGAATACACGAACTGGGCGTGGCTGTCACCTTCACCCCCTGCGTGACACAATGCGCGACCATGAATAATGCCGCCCGCCCAGAACCCGCCTGGCTCGACAGCCAGTACAACAACCGCGCCCTCGTGCCCGAGCACGGCGTTCATTTCGAGCGCTGGAAAACCGACTCTCAGAGCGCGCGCAAACAGCTCGGCGGGTTGCTCGATGTGGCCTACGGGCACGCTGAGGGTGAAAAGCTCGACATCTTTCCCGCGCAGTGCAAGCCGGGCGCGCCGCTGGCGCCGGTGCTGGTGTTCATCCACGGCGGTTACTGGCGCAGCCTGGACAAGGCGGACCACAGCTTCCTGGCGCCGGCGTTCGTGAAGCAGGGCGCCTGCGTCGTGGTGCCGAACTACGCGCTGTGCCCGGCGGTGACCGTTCCCGATATCACCCTGCAGATGGTGCAGGCGCTGGCCTGGGTGTACCGCCACATCGGCGTGCACGGCGGCGACCGGCGGCGCATCACCGTGGTGGGCCATTCGGCGGGGGGGCAACTGGCCGCCATGCTGCTGGCCTGCCAGTGGCCGGCGGTGGCTTCCGATCTGCCACCGGATCTGGTGAAGAACGCGCTGTCGATTTCAGGCGTGTTCGACCTGGAGCCGCTGCGCCACACGCCCTTCGTTGCCGACTCCTTGCGCCTGACTTCGGAGCAGGTGAAAAAAGCCAGCCCGGCCCTGCTGCCCGCGCCACCGCTGCGTGAGGGCCGGGGCGCGCTGTTCAGCGTGGCCGGGGGCAACGAGAGCAGCGAGTTCCTGCGCCAGAACCAGCTGATCCAGCAGGCCTGGGGGCCGCAGGTGGTGCCCGTGGCCGAAGCCCTGCCGGGCCTGAACCACTTCAGCGTGCTCGAAGCGCTGGTGCAGCCGCGGCACCGGCTGCACCAGCTGGCCAGGCAGCTGTTGAAAGGCTAGCCCCCCGCGCCGCCTGCGGCGTCACCCCCCAGGGGGCGGCACTGGCGGCCCGGCGAAGCCGGTTCCGCGGTGCCCTGGCGCCAACGTCCTCTCCGGAGCGAAATGTCTTGATTCGAGGATGCGGTGGAACCGGCTCCGCCGGGCCACTCGCATCGCCCCCTTGAGGGGGTGACGCCGCAGGCGGCGCGGGGGGAGCTCGTTCACATGAACAGGTGTTCCCCGGCGTTCTCACCGCCCAGGATCACGTAGTTCACCTTTTTCAGGTCCAGCAGCTTGGTGCCGCCCGAGTAGCTGATGGAGCTCTGCACGTCCTGCTCCATCTCCACCAGCGTGTCGGCCAGCTGGCCCTTGATTGGTTCCAGGATGCGCTTGCCTTCGACGTGCCGGTATTCGCCCTTGTTGAAGTCGCTGGCCGAGCCGTAGTACTCCTTGTAGAGCACACCGTCGACCTCGACCGTCTGGCCCGGCGACTCTTCATGTCCGGCGAACAGCGAGCCAATCATGACCATGGACGCACCGAAGCGGATGCTCTTGGCGATGTCGCCGTGGCTGCGGATGCCGCCGTCGGCAATGATGGGTTTGGTCGCCACGCGGGCGCACCACTTGAGCGCGCTGAGTTGCCAGCCACCGGTGCCGAAGCCGGTCTTGAGCTTGGTGATGCAGACCTTGCCCGGTCCCACCCCCACCTTGGTGGCGTCGGCACCCCAGTTCTCCAGATCGATCACCGCCTCGGGCGTGGCCACGTTGCCGGCGATCACGAAGCTGCCCGGGAGCCGCGCCTTGATGTAGCCGATCATGTCGCGCACGCTGTCGGCGTGGCCGTGGGCGATGTCGATCGTGATGTACTCGGGCACC
>JAHIQV010000206.1 GCA_018903185.1 Gammaproteobacteria bacterium
CCAGTACCATCAGGATGCCGCCGATGATGGGGCCGAAGAAGAAGGTCGCGCCGCCCAGGAAGGTGAACAGCAGGTAGCCGCCCGAACGCGCCGCGCCCACCACCTCGGCGGTCACGATCTCGAAGTTCAGCGCGCCCAGGCCACCCGCCACGCCGGCGAAAAAGCCCGCGATCATGAAGGCCAGATACCGCACCTTCTGCGTGTTGTAGCCGATGAACTCGACGCGCTCCGGGTTGTCGCGCACGGCGTTCAGGATGCGGCCCAGCGGCGTGCGCGTGAACGCAAACATGAGGCCCACGCAGACGAAGGTGTAGACCGCGATGAGGTAATACACCTGGATCGGCGGGCCGAAGCTGATGCCCATGAACGGGTCGCCCACCACGCGGTTGCCCGACACGCCCGCCTCGCCACCGAAGAACTCCGAGAACATCAGCGACATCGCGAACACCAGCTCGGCCATGCCCAGCGTGATCATGGCGAACGGTGTGCCGGCTTTCTTGGTGGTCACGTAGCCGAACAACACGGCAAAGAACAGGCCCGCCACGCCGCCCACCAGCGGCACCAGGCTCACCGGAATCGGAATCTGGCCATCCGTTGCCGCGTTGAGCGCGTGCATGGCCATGTAGGAGCCCAGGCCGGTGTAGACCGCGTGCCCGAAGCTCAGCATGCCGCCCTGCCCGAGCAGGATGTTGTAGGACAGGCAGGCGATGATGGCGATGCCCATCTGCGAGAGCATGGTCACCGAGAGGTTGCTGCCAAACACCAGCGGCGCGAACACCAGCACCAGCGCAAACAGCGACCAGACGATCCAGCGGCCGACGTTGAGGGGTTTGAATTCGTAATAGGCTTTGGTCATGATTGGCCTTCCGCCGGGCCGTTCCCAAGGAAGGCCAGAGCCCCCTTGGGGGGCAGCGAATACACAAAGTGATGAGCGTGGGGGCACATGTCCTTATCCTTCTCGCGTGCCCAGCAAGCCCTTGGGCCGGAAGATCAGGATCAGCACGAGGAACAGGTAGGGCAGGATCGGCGCCACCTGCGACAGGGTGAGCTTGAGCACCGAGTTCTCCCTCATGGCGTCCGAGGCCTGCACACCCAACTGCTCCACCAGGTGGATGAACGAATAGTCCAGCCCCACGGCAAAGGTCTGGATCACGCCGATCAGCAGCGAGGCCAGGAAGGCGCCGGAGAGCGAGCCCATGCCGCCCACCACCACCACGACGAAGATCACCGAACCCACCGTGGCCGCCATGTTGGGTTCGGTCACAAAGGTGCTGCCGCCGATCACACCGGCCAGACCGGCCAGGCCGGTGCCGGCGCCGAACACCAGCATCAGCACCCGCGGCACGTTGTGGCCCAGGCTCTCCACCATTTCGGGATGGGTCAGCGCGGCCTGGATGATCAGGCCGATGCGCGTGCGGGTCAGCAGCAGCCAGAGCGCCACCAGCATCAGGATCGCCACCAGCATCATGAAAGCGCGCGTGGCCGGGAACGGTGAGCAGATCACCCCCGCGCCAGCGCAGACCTCGCTGCTGACAGCGCCCCAGAACATCTCCAGCGTGTCGTTGGCGTGGTGCACCAGGGTGAAGGCCGGGCCGCGCAACACTTCGGGTGGTACGAACTCCACCGCCGTGCGGCCCCAGATCAGCTGTACCAGCTCCAGGATGATGTAGGACAGGCCGAAGGTCACCAGCAGCTCGGGCACATGGCCGAACTTGTGCACCTTGCGCAGGGTCAGCCGCTCAAACAGCGCGCCCAGCGCGCCCACCACCAGCGGGGCCACGAACAGCCCCGGCCAGAAGCCCACCAGCTGGGCGATCGAATAGCCGATGTAGGCGCCCAGCATGTAGAAGCTGGCGTGCGCAAAATTCAGCACCCCCATCATGCTGAAGATGAGGGTGAGTCCCGAGCTCAACAGAAACAGCAGCAAGCCGTAGCTGACGCCATTGAGCATGGAGATGATGAAGAACTCCATGGATCCTGCCTTTCGAGGGCGAAACGTGAGGAAGGGGTAAACAGGTGGGAGCGGGGGACGAGTATGACCCGTCAGGAACACCCACCGCCTCAGCAGCAGGGCAACTCAGCAACCCCGCGCAAAGCAGTCCAGCCACCTATCCGGAGCGAAACGCCCGAAATCCAGAACGCGGCGGAACCGGCTTTGCCGGGCCGCTCGCGTTGCCCCCTGAAGGGGGTCGCGCGCAGCGCGGCGGGGGTGGGTCATGTACTGCGGCGCGGGGGGTTCAATCAGCCTGGCCGCTTCATCTGGCAGCTCGTCGGCGTGCTGGACACGTAAGACGGGAATTCCTTCACCGGGGCCAGCGTCATGCCGGTGTTCTCCGGGCTGTAGGGGTACTTCGTGTCGGCCTTCTGCCAGACCGTCAGGAACAGCGGCTGCTGCAACTGATGGTCGTTCTTGCGCACCTCCACCTCACCGTTGTAGTTGTTGACCTTGATGCCCTCCATGGCGACGGCCACCTTCACCGGGTCGGTGGACTTGGCCTTGGCCATGGCGGCGCCCAGCACGTTGAACGCCGAGGGAATGGCGCCGGTGAACATGTCGTCCTTGTACCTGGTCTTGAACTCGGCCATCCACTGGCCCATCTGGCCACCCATGTTGTAGTGCGAGTAGGCCACCTGGAACACCCGGCCTTCGCCGCCCGTGCCGAGCGCCGTGGGCGTGCCGGTGACACCGGTGTAGTAGGTGTAGAACTTGCCGGTGTAGCCGCCTTCGTTGGCGGCCTTGATCAGCAGCGCGAGGTCGGAGCCCCAGTTGCCGGTGATCACGGTGTCGGCGCCCGACGCCTTGATCTTGGCGATGTAGGGCGCGAAATCGCGCACCTGGGCCAGCGGGTGCAGGTCTTCACCCACGATCTTCACGTCGGGGCGCTTGCGGGCCAGGTTTTCCTTGGCGAACTTGGCGACCTGCTGGCCGTGCGAGTAGTTCTGGTTGAGCAGATAAACATTCTTGACGTCCTTCTGGTCCTTCATGAAGGTGGTCATCGCCTCCATCTTCATGGAGGTGTCGGCGTCAAAACGGAAGTGCCAGTAGCTGCACTTGCTGTTGGTGAAATCGGGGTCCACGGCGGCGTAGTTCAGGAAGATCACCTCCTTGCCCGGGTTGCGCTCGTTGTGCTTGTTGACCGCATCGATCAGCGCACCCGCCACCGAAGAACCATTGCCCTGGGCGATGTAGCGCACGCCCTGGTCCAGCGCGGCCTTGAAGGCATTCAGGCTTTCGGCCGGGCTGAGCTTGTTGTCGAACGCCACCATCTCGAACTTCACACCGGCCGGGTTGGTGGCGCTGAACTTCTCGGCGAAGTACTGCCAGCTGCGCATCTGGTTCATGCCCAGCGGACCCATCAGACCTGTCTGCGGATCGATCAACGCGATCTTGACCGTCTCGCCCTTCTGGGCATGGGCGCTGAGCAGGGTCAGCGACAGGGCGGCGATGGCAACGGATTTCAAGGCAAACGACATGGCTGGGTCTCCTGAAGGTGGAAAACCTTAGCGTAGCCTGACAGGCCATCAAACCCCTCAGGGATTGCCCCTAGCACCTATCGCGCAGGCGACTGTGCGCTCGCACAAGCCTAGCATCCGCCGGACGGCACAGGCCCGCTGCCGCGGTTCGCACGGACAGGCGGTGGGCACCAACCCGGACTCAGGGCCGCTGCATCCGGCAGCTCGTGGGACCGCTGATTTCCGATGCGCTCATGTAGCGCACGGGCGCAAATGTGTAGCCCGTGTCCTCTGCCGCGCGCGGATGACGCCCGTCCACCTTCTGCCAGCGCGAAACGTAGAGCCCCTGCTGCAACTGGTGGTCATCGGCGCGCATGTGCACCGGCCCGCTGAACCCCGGAAACACCATGCCGCTCAGGCGGCCGGCCACGCGCGCCGCGTCGGTGGTCTGGGCATGGGTCATCGCCTGCAGCAGCATCGACATGCCGTCGAACGCGGCATACACCACCAGGTCTTCGCCATGGCGGCGGCGAAACGCGGTGGCCAGCCCGGCGATGTCGCCCGCCTGGTTGGTGTGGTTGTTGGCCACCTGGTACACCGGCAGGCGGCCGTCGCCCGAAGCCAGGAGTTCGGGCACACCCTTGAGCATCGGGTAGTAGGCGTAGAGCGGTAGCGTGACGCCCTGCTGCTGCATCGCCTTGACCAGCCCCCGCAGGTCGGCGCCCCAGTTGCCCGTGACCACGGCCTGCGCGCCGGACTCGGCCATGCGGCGCACATGGGGCGTGAAATCCTGGCCCACGAAAGCCGTGTGCAGCTCATCGCCCACGATCTGGATATCGGGGCGCTCCTGCGTCAGCGCCTCGCGGAAGTAGCGCGAAAACTGCTGACCGTGGGCGTAGTTCTGGTTCAGCAGGTAGACGCTTTTCAGCTCGGACTGCGAGGCCATGAAAAGCGCCAGCGCCCG
>JAHIQV010000207.1 GCA_018903185.1 Gammaproteobacteria bacterium
CGATCAACGCGTCCACCGCCTGGTCCAGGTCAGCGTCGGGCATCACCACCATGTGGTTCTTCGCGCCACCCAGGGCCTGCATGCGCTTGCCGTGGTGGGCGCCGGTTTCGTAGATGTAGTTGGCGATCGGCGTGGAGCCCACGAAGCTGATGGCCTTCACGTCCGGGTGCACCAGCAATGCGTCCACCGCTTCCTTGTCGCCTTGCACCACGTTGAAAACGCCGTCAGGCAAACCGGCCTGCTTCAGCAGCTCGGCCATGAACAGGCTGGCGCTGGGGTCGATGGGGCTGGGCTTCAGGACGAAGGTGTTGCCCGCGGCGATCGCCACCGGGAACATCCACATGGGCACCATGACCGGGAAGTTGAACGGCGTGATACCGGCCACCACACCCAGCGCCTGGCGGATGGTCCAGTTGTCCATGCCGGTGGAGACCTGGTCGGTGAAGTCGCCCTTGAGCAGTTGCGGGATGCCGCAGGCGAATTCGATGATGTCGATGCCGCGCGCCACCTCACCCTGCGCGTCGGTGAACACCTTGCCGTGTTCGGCGGTGATCAGGTGCGCCAGCTCGTCCTTGTGCAGGTTCACCAGTTCGAGAAACTTGAACATCACGCGCGCGCGGCGGATCGGCGGCGTGTCGGACCAGGCCGGAAACGCAGCCTGCGCGGCCGCCACGGCCGTGTCCACGTCGGCGGCACTGGCCAGCGCCACGCGGCCGGTGACGGCGCCGGTGGCGGGGTTGAACACGTCCTGCGCGCGGGTGGAGGAACCGGCGGCGCGGGCGCCAGCGATGAAGTGGGTGATGGCGGTGGTCATGGTGTGTCTCGGACTGGATGAGGGGTGGGTGCAGTGTAGGAAGCACGGCCGCCCGATACAAGGCCAAAAACCTGAAATGATTGTTCAAAATGGTGAACAATAGGATCCATGAACGAGCAGAAAGTCCACGAACTCTGGGGCCACTTCCACTGGCTGGGCGTGTTGGCCCAGCAGGGCAGCTACACGGCGGCGGCGGCGCGCCTGGGCGTGAGCAAGGCGGCGGTGAGCCAGCGCATCGCCGAGCTCGAGCGCATGGCCGGCGTGGCGCTGGTGCAGCGCACCACCCGCAGCGTGCGGCTGACCGAAGCCGGCCAACGCCTGGTGGACGACACCCGCGCCTCGTTCGAGCACATCGCCCAGTGTTTTGCGCAGGTGCGCGATGCCGCCGGCGCGCCGCGCGGCCTGCTGCGCGTGACGGCGCCGGTGGCCTTTGCGCGCCAGCAGCTGGTGCCGCGCCTGCCGGAGTTTCTGCGCCAGTACCCCGAAGTGCGGCTGGAGCTGAACCTGTCGGACCACCTGAGTTCGCTGGCCACCGAAGGTTTTGATCTGGCGATCCGCCACACGGCCAACCCGCCCGACACGCACGTGGCCTGGACGCTGTGCACCACCCGCTCGGTGCTGGTGGCCAGCCGCGCCTACCTGCGCCGCCAGGGCACGCCTCAGACGCCGGCCGACCTGGCGCGGCACAACTGCCTGCATTACCCGCGCTCGCAGGACACGCCGACCTGGACGCTGGAGCCGCTGCAACCGGAAGCCGGCGCTGAGCGGGTGACGGTGCAGGTGTCGGGCTCGCTGGCCGCCAACAACAGCGAGGCGCTGCGCGACGCCGCGCTCGGCGGGCTGGGCATTGCGCTGCTGCCCGACTTCAGCGCCCAGGCGAGCCTGCTCGCGGGCAAGCTGGTGACGGTGTTGCCGTTGTGGCAGCCGGTGGGTGCGTTTGCCGACCAGATCTACGCCATCCGGCCATATTCGGCCCATGTACCGCGCGCGGTGACGGCGTTTGTGGATTTCCTGCGCCAGGCCCTGGCGCCGGGGTTTGCCGAAGGCCTGGCGACCTGACGCGGGGGCCTCAGCCCATCAGCCGCGTCAGCGCTTCCTGGTATTTGGCCGAGGTCTTTTCAATCACTTCCTTGGGCAGGCGCGGCGCGGGCGGTGTCTTGTCCCAGGCCTTGCCGCCCACCTGGGCGGTTTCGAGCCAGTCGCGCAGGAACTGCTTGTCGTAGCTCGGCGGGTTCTGCCCCACCACGTAGCTCTCCAGCGGCCAGTAGCGCGAGGAATCCGGCGTGAGCACCTCGTCCATCAGCACCAGGGTGCCGGCCTTGTCCAGGCCGAACTCGAACTTGGTATCCGCGATGATGATGCCCTTCTTCAGCGCGATCTCGGCCGCGGCCTTGTACAGCGCGATGGAGATGTCGCGGATTCTGGTGGCCAGCTCGGGGCCGATCATGGCCACGGTCTGCTCGAAGGTGATGTTCTCGTCGTGCTCGCCCAACTCGGCCTTGGCGGCCGGCGTGTAGATCGGCTCGGGCAGCTTGCTCGCGTTCATCAGCCCTTCGGGCAGCGGCACGCCGCAGACCGATCGGCTCTCCTGGTATTCCTTCCAGCCGCTGCCAGCCAGGTAACCGCGCACCACGGCTTCCACCGGGATGGGCTTGAGGCGCTGCACCAGCATGGAACGGCCCGCGACCTGCGGCGCCTCTTCGGACGACACCACGCTCTCGGGTGCATCGCCGGTCAGGTGGATCGGGCAGATGTTCAGGCCCTTGGGCCCGAGCTGGTCGAACCAGAACAGGCTGAGCTTGGTCAACAACGCGCCCTTGCCGGGGATGGGCTCGCCCATGATCACGTCAAAGGCGCTGATGCGGTCGGACGCGACCATGAGGATGCGGTCGTCGCCCACGGCGTAGTTGTCGCGCACCTTGCCGCGCGCGAGCAGCGGCAGGGAGTTCAGGGCGGAGGTGTGCAGGGCGGAAGTCATGATCGGGCGCAAGGGAGTGACAGCCAAGAAAAAAGCCCGGTGACCGAACAGTCAACGGGCTCCGAACCATTCCGGACGATTATCGCAGGTCGGTCGAGAGATCAGACCACCTTCTGCGCCAGCTCACCCTTGGCGTACTTCGCGGCCATCACGGCGAGCGTGTCGCCCTTGATCTTGCTGCCCTGGCCTTCGCAGCCGAACTCGATGTAACGCTGCTTGCAGATCGCCTTGGCGGCTTCGCGGGCGGGCTTGAGCCATTCGCGGGCGTCGAACTTCTCGGGGTTCTCGGCCATGAACTTGCGCACCGCGCCGGTCATGGCCATGCGGATGTCGGTGTCGATGTTGATCTTGCGCACGCCGTGCTTGATGGCTTCCTGGATCTCGGCCACCGGCACGCCCCAGGTCTGCTTCATCTGGCCACCGTACTGGTTGATGATCGCGAGCAGGTCCTGCGGCACGCTGGACGAACCGTGCATCACCAGGTGGGTGTTGGGGATGCGGGCGTGGATCTCTTTCACGCGGCTGATGGCCAGGATGTCGCCGGTGGGCGGGCGGCTGAACTTGTAGGCGCCGTGGCTGGTGCCGATGGCGATGGCCAGGGCATCAAGCTGGGTGGCCTTCACGAACGTGGCGGCCTCTTCGGGGTCGGTCAGCATCTGGGAATGGTCCAGCTTGCCCTCGGCGCCGATGCCGTCTTCTTCGCCCGCGTCACCGGTTTCCAGGTTGCCCAGGCAGCCGAGTTCACCTTCCACCGTGACGCCGCTCTGGTGCGCCATCTCGACCACCTTGCGGGTCACTTCCACGTTGTAGTCGAAGCTCGACGGCGTCTTGCCGTCTTCGTTGAGCGAGCCGTCCATCATGACCGAGCCGAAGCCCAGGGCGATGGCGCCTTCGCAGACCTTGACGCTGGTGCCGTGGTCCTGGTGCATGACCATCGGGATGTGCGGGTACATCTCGGCAGCGGCCTGGATCAGGTGCTTGATGAAGGCTTCACCCGCGTACTTGCGGGCACCGGCCGAGGCCTGCAGGATGACCGGAGCGCCGACCTCGTCGGCCGCGGCCATGACGGCCTGCACCTGTTCGAGGTTGTTGACGTTGAAAGCCGGAATGCCGTAACCGTTCGCCGCAGCGTGGTCGAGCAGTTCGCGCATGGAAACGAGAGCCATGAAAATCCCCTAGATCAAAGTTGGTAACCGGTCTGTAACTCGGCGAATTTTAGCGCCGTGGGCCTTGCACACCGATGACAAACCCCCGCCCGGAAAGATGGGCATCAACACCAGGCCGCCGCGGAACCGGCTTCGCCGGGCCGCCAGCGGCGCATGGAGGACGATCCAGCGCCGGGCCGCCCCAAGCTGGATCAGCCCCCTCGGGGGGCAGCGCCCCGCGCAGCGGCGGAGCGTGGGGGCCCCGTCAACCAGCTCTGCAGAGCTTCAAGGTGTTGGTGCCGCCGGGTTGACCCATGGGTTCCCCCACGGTGATGGCGTACACATCACCCTTCTGCACGATGCCGCGCGCCTTCAGGTGCGCCTCGGCGTCGGCCAGGGCCGTGTCGCGGTCGGCGCTGGTGTCCATCAGCAGCGGGCGCACGTTGCGGTAGAGCGTCATCTTTCGCTGCGAGGTCAGGTTGGACGTCACCGCGTAGATCGGCATGCGCACGTTGTGCCGGCTCATCCACAACGCCGTGGAACCCGAGTCGGTCAGTGCCACGATGGCCTTGGCGCCCAGGTGGTGGGCGGTGAACAGCGCGCCCATGGCGATCGACTGGTCGATGCGCGTGAAAGTCTTGCCGGTGAAGTCGGCGCCCAGTTCGCTGTACTCGGCCTTCTCGGCTTCCTGGCAGATGTTCGCCATCTCCATCACCGTCTCCAGCGGGTATTTGCCAGCGGCTGTTTCGGCACTGAGCATCACGGCGTCGGTGCCGTCGAGCACCGCGTTGGCCACGTCGCTCACCTCGGCGCGCGTGGGCACCGGGTTGACGATCATCGACTCCATCATCTGCGTGGCGGTGATCACCACCTTGTCCATCTCGCGGGCCATTTTGATCATGTGTTTCTGCAGACCGGGCACGGCCGCGTTGCCCACTTCCACCGCCAGATCACCGCGCGCGACCATGATGCCGTCGGACACCCTGAGGATGTTGGCCAGCTCGGGGATGGCTTCGGCACGCTCGATCTTGGCGATCAGCGCGGGCTTGTGGCCGGTGGCCGCACCGGCCACGTTGCACAGCTGGCGCGCGAGCTCCATGTCGGTGGCGTTCTTGGGGAAACTCACCGCCACGTAGTCGGCCTTCAGGCCCATGGCGGTCTTGATGTCGTCCATGTCCTTGGCGGTCAGGGCCGGCGCGGTCAGCCCGCCGCCCTGCTTGTTGATGCCCTTGTTGTTGGACAGCTCACCGCCGAGTTTGACGGTGGTGTGCACCGCCGGCCCCACGACCTTGTCGATGGTCAGCACGATCAGGCCGTCGTTCAGCAGCAGCGTGTCGCCGGCCTTCACGTCGCGTGGCAGTTCCTTGTAGTCGAGGCCGACGCCGCCAAGATCGCCCGGTTCGGTGCGCGAGGCATCGAGCACGAAAGCATGGCCCGGTTCCAGCATCACCTTGCCGTCGGCGAACTTGCCGACGCGGATCTTGGGGCCCTGCAGGTCGGCCATGATGCCGACCTCGCGGCCCGCACGCTGCGCCGCTTCGCGCACCAGGGTGGCGCGGTCGACGTGGTCCTGCGCGGTGCCATGCGAAAAGTTCAACCGCACCACGTTGACGCCGGCGCGGATCATCGCCTCCAGCAGGGCGGGGTCGCTGGAAGCGGGACCGAGGGTGGCGACGATTTTGGTGGCGCGTTGGGGCATGGGGGCTGGCTCCTGGGGGATGGCTGAAACGGGTGGTTCTGTAATTTGGTTTCAATTATCTGTGAAACAAGTTACCAACAGGTTACGGCTTGCCCCAGATGGTTGTCCCTGGTGAAACTGATGCGACCCGGCTTGAGCGAGCCGATCGCTTGCAGCAAGGCTCAGGGCGTCTCCACGGACACCCGGCCCGTTCCCGAGAACGGAAGCGCATGCCGGCGCAAACGGGTTCAGCGTTGCCCCAACAGCCCCAGCAAGCCGATGATGATCA
>JAHIQV010000208.1 GCA_018903185.1 Gammaproteobacteria bacterium
CGGGCTGTCCAAGCCTGCGCAGACAGGCTCCGAGCCTCGGCCCTCGGCTCCCCAGGGGGACCACGCCCTTGGACCGGCGGAGCCGGATCTTCGGCGTGTGCTGGGTAACGGCCCCCTCTGCAGCGGTGTGGGTGGTGCCTTGATGAACCCTCTCTTTCAGGCAGACTGCGCTGCTCTTTCTCTACACCCATGACCTCTTCCGCCCTCCACGCCGCCGGCAATCTGCGCAGCATCGTCAACATGCTGCTGGCGGTGATGTTTTTTGCGCTCATGGACGCGGTGCTCAAGACGCTCTCGGGCCACTACCCGCCGCTGCAGATCGCCTGCCTGCGCGGGGCGACCGCCCTGCCCCTGGTGCTGGCCTGGATCCAGTGGCGCCGCGGCTGGCACACGCTGCGCCAGCTGCGCTGGTCGCTGCACATCCTGCGCGGCTGCCTCGGCATCACCATGCTGGCGCTGTTCACACGCGGCGTGAGCGAACTGCCGCTGTCGGCCACCTACACGCTGTTCTTCATCGCGCCGATGCTGATCACCGCGCTGTCGGTGCCGGTGCTGAAGGAGCGCGTGCCCCAGGCGCACTGGTGGGCGATTGCCGCCGGCTTCGGCGGTGTGCTGGTCGCCCTGCGGCCCAGCGGTGAAACGCTGCAGGCCGGCTTCGTGACCGTGGGCGGCCTGGCCGTGCTCGCCGCCGCGCTGTGTTACGCCGTGGCGGCGGTGGCGGGCCGGCTGGTGAGCCGCACCGACAGCAGCGAAAGCATGATCCTCACCATGATGGTGTTCATGTCGGTGGGCGGTGGCCTGCTCGCCGCGCCGCACTGGGTGCCGGTGTCGCTCGAACACGCCGGCCTGCTGCTGGCGCTGGCGGTCACCGGTTTCCTGGGCCAGCTGGCCATCAACGAGGCCTTCCGCCACGGCCAGGCCTCCGCGGTGGCGCCATTCGAATACACCGCCCTGGCCTGGGGCGTGGGACTGGACTGGCTGGTGTGGCAGACGCTGCCGGCCTCGCACACCTGGCTGGGCGCGGCCATCATCGTGGGCAGCGGCCTGTATCTGGTGCGGCGCGAAAAGCGCATCAGCGAAGTGCACGCCAACGCCGAGCACCCCTGATGGGGCTGAGCGCCGTTCAGGGCGCTCAGCGGTGTTCAGGCCACATCACACCGGTGTCGGACAGGATGGCGTCCAGCGGCACGTCGTGGATCTCGGGTTTCAGGTCGTGCACGTAGGCAAAGTCGTAACCGAGCCCGACGGTGAAGGGTTTGGGATCGAGTGAAGCCAGCGTGCGGTCGTAGAAGCCACCGCCATAGCCCAATCTGTAACCACCCGGTCCATAGCCCACACAGGGCACGAAGATCAGCGTGGGCACCACGATCTCGGTGTCTTTCGGCTTGGGAATGCCGTAGGCGTCTTCTTCCATCGGGCAGCCGGGGTACCAGGTGTAGAAGGTGAGCGTCTTGTCCACCTTGTTCACCACCGGCAGGCCGATGCGGCGGTGTTTCTGGGCGCCCTGCGCGTCTTCTTCCAGACCCGCTTCCTGCCAGCGGAACAGCGCGGGCAGCGGATCAAACTCACCCTTGATCGGCCAGTAGGCGCCGATGATGGCGTCGGGCCGCTCGATCAACCAGACGCGCATGACCCGCTGCAGCAGGTCGTTGCGCCAGGCGCGATCGGCCAGATTCTGCCGTTTGTCGATCAGGCGTTTCCGCCACGCGGCTTTGCTGCCCTCCGCAGGCTGGACAAGGTTCTCAGAGGCACTCGGAAGTTCTTTGTTGTCCATAATCGACGCATGAAACTGGGAAGCATGAAACAGGGTCTTGTGATCATTATGGCCGCGCTGCTGCTGCAGGGTGCGGCCTGGGCGCAGACACCTGCCGACGCGGCCCTGCTGGCCATGCGCGACGCCTTCCGTCGCAACAACACCACCGCGCTCGACACGCTGCTGCCGGAAGTCCGCGGCCATGCGCTCGAACCGCTGGCCCGCTACTGGGCCATCAAGGCCCGCCTGGAGACCAGCGCCCCACAAGATATCCGCAACGCCCTGGCGCAGATGGCCGGCACCTACTGGGAAGACCGCCTGCGCAACGACTGGCTGCTGCATCTCGGCAAAACCCGCGACTGGGCGAACTTCGAAGCCGAGCTGCCACGCTACCGCATGAACGACGACCCGCAGGTCCAGTGTTATGCCCTCCTGCTCGATGCCGCGGCCCGGCGCCGGCCCGCCGACGAGGCGGCGCGCCAGACCGCTCAGCGCTGGTTGGCTCAACCCGACGCCGAAGACGGATGTGCCACAGCGGCGCAGGCCTTTCTGACAAGCGGTCACCTCACACCCGAAACGGCCTGGCAGCGTGCCCGCCTGGCGCTCGACGCCAACAAGCCGCGCGCGGCGACGCAGGCGGTGGCCCTGCTCGATCCGGAGTCGGTGCCCATTCTGGAATCCATCATCCGGAACCCGGCCGCCTACCTGGAGGACAAGTTCACCGCCTTCCGGCCGCGGACCAAGGAGCTGGTGACCCTCGCCGCGATCCGGCTGGCGGCCAGCGACCCTGCCACTGCGGCGCAGGAGATGCACAACAAGCGCTGGGTTGCGCAGCTCACCCAGGAAGAGCGCAGCTGGGCCTGGGGCGTGATCGGCCGGCGGGCGGCGAGGAAGCTGCAGCCCGAGGCGCTGGCGCACTTTGTCAACGGCCAGGACCAGCACATGCACGACGAGCACCTGGCCTGGAAGGCGCGCGCGGGCCTGCGCGCGGGCGCCTGGGGCCATGTGCGCGACGCCATCGGGGCCATGAGCGAGGCCCAGCGCCAGCAGCCGGCCTGGGTGTACTGGCGGGCCCGGGCGATCCTGGCGCTGCGCGAGCCCGACGCCATCGTCGCCACGGCGCAGGCACGCGAACTCCTGGGCAGCATCGCTTCGGTGCGCGGCTTTCACGAACAGCTGGCGCTCGAAGCGCTGGGGCGTGCCGTGGTGGTGCCTCCACCTCCCGCGCCTGTGACAGAAGCGGAAATGGCCGCAGCGACACAACACCCCGGCCTGCAGCGCGCGCTCACCGCCATGCGCCTGGGCCTGCGCAGCGAAGGCGTGCGCGAATGGAACTACAGCGTGGGCCTGCACACACCGGGCGGCATGGGCGAACGCGAGCTGCTGGCCGCGGCCCGGCTCGCCTGCCAGAACGGTGTCTGGGACCGCTGCATCAACACCAGCCTGCGCACCCCCCAGGCCGAGGACCATGCCCAACGTTTTCCCATGCCCTTCCAGAGCTTGGTGGTGCAGCGGGCCAGCAGCATCGGGCTGGACCCGGCCTACGTCTACGGCCTGATCCGGCAGGAAAGCCGCTTCGTGACCGACGCGCGTTCCGGAGTCGGTGCCTCGGGCCTGATGCAGGTGATGCCCGCCACGGCGCGCTGGACCGCCCGCAAGATCGGCCTGACCGATTTCCGCCCGCACCACATCACCGACCGCGACACCAACATCGCCATCGGAACGGCCTACCTGAAGTTTGCGCTCGATGATTTTGAAGGCTCGTTGCCCCTGGCCGCCGCGGCCTACAACGCTGGGCCCGGCCGCTCGCGCACCTGGCGCGAAGGCCCCGTGCTCGATGGCGACATCTGGACCGAAAACATCCCGTTCGACGAAAC
>JAHIQV010000209.1 GCA_018903185.1 Gammaproteobacteria bacterium
AGGTGGCGCGGCAGGCCGATGTAGCCCATGGACAGCGTGAGGAAAGCGGCCCCGGCGAGGATCAGCGCCATCATGCAATACAGGCGCGTCGCGCCCAGCAGCGCGTCCTTGAAGTTCTGCCAGTTGAGCGACTTTTGGTACGCCGACAGCACCAGCGAGCCCACCACGCCGATGGCGGCCGCCTCGGTGGCGGTGGCCACGCCCACGTAGATCGAGCCGATCACGCCACCGATGAGCAACACCACCGGAATCAGCTCGCTGGAAGCGCGCAGCTTGTCGGTGAAGCTCATGCCGGGGTCGGCCTCGGGGATCTTGTCGGGGTTGAGCAGCGACCAGACCATCAGGTAGCCGCTGAACAGCCCGGCGAGCATCAGGCCCGGAAGCATGCCGGCGACAAACAGCTTGGCGATCGACACCTCGGCGGCCACGCCGTAAACGATCATCACGATGGAGGGCGGGATCAGCAGGCCCAGCGTGCTCGCGCCACCCAGCGAGCCGATGACGCGCTCAGGCGGATAGCCGCGTTCGGTCAGCTCGGGGATCGTCATCTTGCCGATGGTGGCGCAGGTGGCCGCCGACGAGCCCGACACCGCCGCAAAGATCGTGCTGCCCAGGATGTTGGTGTGCAGCAGCCGGCCCGGCAGCGCATTGACCCAGGGCGCCAGGCCCTTGAACATGTTTTCCGACAGCTTGGTGCGGAACAGGATCTCGCCCATCCAGATGAACAGCGGCAACGCGGTCAGCGTCCAGCTGCTGGCCGAGCCCCAGATGGTGACGGCCATGGCATCGCCCGCGCTGCGCGAAGAGAACAGCTCCATGCCGATCCAGGCCACGCCGGCCAGCGTGAGGCCGATCCAGACGCCGCTGCCCAGCAGGGCGAACAGGGTGACGATCAGAAACCCGGTGACGACCATCTCATTCATGGCGGGTCTCCGATCCGTCGTGGCGTTGACGCAGGCCGCGCGCTTCCAGCACCCACTCATCCACGAAGGCGATGAACAGCACCAGCGTGCCGAACGCCATCGCCAGCTGGGGCATCCACAATGGCGTGGCGTCGTTGCCGGTGGAGATGTCATGGAACTCGATCGACTGCCACACCAGGCGAGCCGCGAACCAGGCAAACAGCCCGGACAGCAGCACCGCGACGCTCAGGGACCAGAGCTCCAGGCCCCGACGGGCACGGCCCGTGAGCTTGCCCAGCACCAGCGTGACGCGGATGTGCTCGTTGCGCTTGAGCGTGTGCGCCAGGGCCAGGAAACCGGCGGCGGCCATGGCGTAACCAGCGTAAGCGTCCGTGCCCGGCACGTGGAACTGGAACTGCCGGCCCAGCACCGACAGCAGCACCATGACCAGCACGCCGATCATGAACACCGCCGCGAGCCAGGCGCAGCCGTCGTACAAGGCATTCAGCGTGCGTCGCATGGTGCTGCCGTGGCTCACTTGCGGAACGCGTCGACCATGGCCTGGCCTTCAGGGCCGGCCTTGGCGAGCCACTCCTTGAGCATGGTGTCGCCGACCTGCTTCATGTCGGTCTTGAGCTGCGCGGGCGCCGGCAGGATCTGCATGCCACCGGCCTTGAGCTTGTCCAGGCTTTCACCGTTGGCCTTCTTGCTCTCGGCCCAGCCGCGGGTCTCGGCGTCGGCGGCGGCTTTCAGCACGGCGTCCTGCGTCGGCTTGTCCAATGCGTCGAAGGCTTTCTTGTTCACCAGCAGCGCGTTCTTGGGCAGCCAGGCCTGCGTGTCGTACCAGTACTTCACGTGTTCGTACAGCTTGGCGTCGGCACCGGTGGAGCCGCTGGACATCATGCTTTCGGTCACGCCGGTGGCGAAGGCCTGGCTGACCTCGGCCGCCTGCACGGTGACGGGCTGGGCGCCCACCAGCTCGGCGATGCGCGCAGTGGCCGGGCTGTAGGCGCGCCACTTGATGCCCTTCAGGTCGGCCGCGCTGTTCAGCGGTTTCTTGCTGTACACGCCCTGCGGTGGCCACGGCACGGCGAACAAAACCATCATGCCCTGCTCGGCCAGCTTCTTCTCCAGCACCGGGCGTTGCACCTTCCAGAGCTTGGCCGCTTCGTCGTAGCTGTCGGCCAGGAACGGCAGGCCGTCGGCACCGAACACCTGCCATTCGTTCTGGTAGTTCACCAGCAGGATCTCGCCGGCCTGGGCCTGACCGCCCTGCACCGCGCGCTTGATCTCGGGCGCCTTGAACAGCGCGGCGTTGGCGTGCACCGTCATCTTGAGCTTGCCGCCGCTGGCCTTGTCCACGTCGGCCGCGAACTGGCTGATGTTGACCGTGTGGAAGTTGGTCGCCGGGTAGGCGGTGGCCAGGTCCCACTTGGCCTGGGCAAAGGCCGAGGTGGAAAACGCGATGGCGGCAGCGGCCATCGAGAGTTGGAATGCGCGTCGTTTCATGGGAGCTCCGGTGGGTGGGGTGGAACAGATCGCAGGCAGACCCTGCGGGGAATGGGTGCACGGACTGTAGGCGCCGTGCTGGCGGATTGTGATGGGTGTTTTCCCTTATCGTCAACAAATCGTTGGCAAATCATCAGCAAAAAATCTAAACTCGGCGCCATCGCAGGAGAGCACATGGCCAAGACACCCAAAGCAACAACCACGCCCGCCGCCAAGGCGCCCGGCTCGCACATCGTGTCATCGGCGCACCTGGTCTCGCCCCAGAGCGCAGAGATGAGCGAGTTCGAGTTCGGCCTGATCGTGGCCAGCAACGCCTTCCACCGCTGGGTGGTGCACTGCATGTCGGCCGCGGGGCTGAAGGACCTGATGCCGCTGGATGTGCTGGTCTTGCACCACGTCTCGCACCGCGCGCGCGACAAGCGCCTGTCCGACATCTGCTTCATCATGAACATCGAGGACACGCACCTGGTGAACTACTCGCTCAAGAAGCTGGTGAGCCTGGGCGTGGTGGTGTCCAGCAAGTCGGGCAAGGAAGTGACCTACGCCGCCACCGAAGCTGGCAGCGTCAGCGTGCAGCGCTACCGCGAGATCCGCGAGCAATGCCTGAGCCAGGCGCTGCACGCCGACTTGGGGCTCAACAAGGACATCGGCGAGCTCGCGCGACTGC
>JAHIQV010000210.1 GCA_018903185.1 Gammaproteobacteria bacterium
ATGCGAACCGCGCCGCCGACGTGGCCCTGAAGCTCGCCGGCCTGTTCACCCACCGCTTCTACATCGAGCTGCAGCGCGCCGGTCGTGTGGACGACGAGCGCCATGTGACGGCCGCCGTGCAGCTGGCGGCCCGCTTGCACCTGCCGGTGGTGGCGACGCACCCGGTGCAGTTCCTGGAGCCCGACGACTACGAGGCGCACGAAGCGCGCGTCTGCATCTCCGATGGCGAGATCCTCGGCAACAACCGGCGCGTGCGCCGCTTCACGCGCGAGCAGTACTTCAAGAGTGCGGCGCAGATGGAAGCGCTGTTCGCCGACATCCCCAGCGCCGTGGCCAACACGCTGGAGATCGCCAAACGCTGCAGCCTCACGCTGGTGCTGGGCAAACCGCAGCTGCCCAACTTCCCGATCCCGCCGGTGAATGGCGTGATCATGTCCGTGGAAGACTACTTCCGCCACGTCTCGTACGAGGGGCTGGAGGGGCGGCTGAAGCACCTCTTTCCCGACGAGGCCAAACGTGAAGCCGTGCGCGCGCGCTACGTGGAGCGCCTGGAGTTCGAGCTCAACACCATCCTGAAGATGGGCTTCCCGGGCTACTTCCTGATCGTGTCGGACTTCATCAAGTGGGCGAAAGAAAACGGCTGCCCGGTCGGCCCGGGCCGGGGCTCCGGTGCCGGTTCGCTGGTGGCCTACGCGCTGCTCATCACCGACCTCGACCCGCTCCAGTACAACCTGCTGTTCGAGCGTTTCCTGAACCCGGAGCGGGTGTCCATGCCCGACTTCGACATCGACTTCTGCCAGTCGAACCGCGACCGCGTGATCGACTATGTGAAGGACCGCTACGGCAAAGACGCCGTGAGCCAGATCGCGACCTTCGGCACCATGGCCGCGCGCGCGGCGATCCGCGACGTCGGCCGCGTGCTCGATTTCTCCTACGGCTTCTGCGACGGCATTTCCAAGCTGATCCCGAACAAGCCGGGCATGTCGGTCACGCTGCAGTACCCGCCGAATCCGAAGCCGGAGGGCGACAAGAACAACTACGCGATCGAGATGGAGCCGGTGCTGGCCGAGCGCATCCAGAAAGAGGACGACGTCAAGACCCTGATCGAGCTGGCGCAAAAGCTCGAAGGCATGACGCGCAACATCGGCATGCACGCCGGCGGCGTGCTGATCGCGCCGGGCAAGCTGACCGACTTCTGCCCGCTCTACATGCAGCCGGGCAGCGACTCGGCGGTGAGCCAGTACGACAAGGACGACGTGGAGGCCATCGGCCTGGTGAAGTTCGACTTTCTGGGCCTGGCCACGTTGACCATCCTGGAGATCGCGCGCGAGTTCATCATGAAGCGCCACAAGGGCCAGGAAAACTTCCGCTTCGAAGACATTCCGCTGGACGACCAGCGCGTCTATGCGCTGTTCTCGCGCGGTCAGACCGAGGCCGTGTTCCAGTTTGAAAGCCGCGGCATGCAGGGCATGCTGAAAGACGCCAAGCCCAGCCGCCTCGAAGACCTGATCGCGCTCAACGCGCTGTACCGCCCGGGACCCATGGACCTGATCCCCAGCTTCGTGGCGCGCAAGCACGGGCGCGAGGTGATCGAGTACCCGCACCCGCTGGTGGCCGAGATGCTGAGCGAGACCTACGGCATCATGGTCTACCAGGAGCAGGTGATGCAGACCGCGCAGATCCTGGGCGGTTATTCGCTCGGCGGCGCCGACATGCTGCGCCGCGCGATGGGCAAGAAAAAGGCCGAAGAGATGGCCGAACACCGCGCGATCTTCCGCGCCGGTGCGGCCAAAAACGACATTTCCCAGGAAAAGGCCGACGAGGTTTTTGACCTGATGGAGAAATTCGCGGGCTACGGCTTCAACAAGTCGCACGCCGCCGCCTACTCGCTGCTCGCGTACCACACCGGCTGGCTCAAGGTGCACTACACCGCCGAGTTTTTCTGCGCCAACATGACGGTGGAAATGGACGACACCGACAAGCTCCGGGTGTTGTGGGAAGACGCGAAGAAGATGGGCATCGCCTTTGAGGCGCCCGACGTGAACCGCGGGTTCCACCGCTTCGAGCCCATCACCGACAAGTCCATCCGCTACGGCCTGGGCGCCATCAAGGGCACGGGCCAGCAGGCCATCGACGCCATCGTGGCCGCGCGTGAAGGCCGCGGCGAAGGCCCCAACGGCGCAGAGGCCGGCCCGTTCAAGAGCCTGTTCGATTTCTGCCGCCGGGTGGACCGCCAGCGCCTGAACAAGCGCACGGTGGAGGCCCTGATC
>JAHIQV010000022.1 GCA_018903185.1 Gammaproteobacteria bacterium
CCAGATGCCACCCGAACACCAGTACATGCGCAACTGGAACCGGGGCTACATGGAGTGGGCGCAGCAGATGGGCCTGCGGCGCGACAAGGATCCGATCGTCATCCACATCTACTCGGAATTCCTGCAGGGGTTCCGGCGCGCGGCGCAGGGCAAACGCGCCGGCAAGCAGCCGCCCGACCACCTGCGCAAACGCGTCGAGACCTACTTCGACCCGCTGCCGTTCTACTACGTGCCGCTGGAAGAGCAGGCCACCGACACCGTCAAATACCCGCTCAACGCCATCACCCAGCGCCCGATGGCGATGTACCACTCCTGGGACTCGCAGAACGCCTGGCTGCGCCAGATCCACACGCACAACTACCTGTTCGTCAATCCCAAAACCGCCAGCGCCGAAGGCATCGCCGACGGCGGCTGGATGTGGGTGGAGTCGCAGTGGGGCAAGGTGCGCTGCATGTGCCGCTACTCGGAGGCCGTGGAGCCCGGCACGGTCTGGACCTGGAACGCCATCGGCAAGTCCGCCGGCGCCTGGAACCTGACGCCGGACGCCAACGAATCGCAGCGCGGCTTTTTGCTCAACCACCTGATCTCGGAAGAACTGCCGCCGTCGAGTGCCGGTGCGTCCCTGTCCAACTCGGATCCGATCACCGGTCAGGCCGCCTGGTACGACGTGCGCGTGCGCATCTACAAGGCGCAGGCCGATGAGCCCGAACAGAGCTGGCCACAGTTCAAGGCCGTGCCCAGAGCGCCCGGGGTCGAGGCGGCCCCCGCCCGCTGGCAGGCCTGGTTTGCCGGCAAGGGGGGACGCAAATGACCCAGCTGGCCTTGGTGATCGACCTCAACGTGTGCGTGGGCTGCCACGCCTGCGTGACGAGCTGCAAACAGTGGAACACCTCGGGCACGGCGGGTGCGCTGACCGACCTGAATCCCTATGGGGCCGATCCGAACGGCACCTTCTTCAACCGGGTGCAGACCTTCGAAGTGGGTGAGTTTCCCATCACGCAGACGGTGCACTTCCCCAAGTCGTGCCTGCACTGCGAAGACCCGCCCTGCGTGCCGGTGTGCCCCACCGGCGCGAGCTACAAGCGGGCCGAAGACGGCATCGTGCTGGTCGACTACGACAAATGCATTGGCTGCAAGTACTGCACCTGGGCCTGCCCCTACGGCGCGCGCGAGTTCGATGAAGAGCGCAAGGTCATGACCAAGTGCACCCTGTGTGTGGACCGCGTCACCGACCAGGCTCTGCCCGAGCGCGAACGCAAGCCGGCCTGCGTGCTGGCCTGTCCGTCCAACGCACGCCTGTTTGGCGACGTGCACGACCCGGCGTCCGTGGTTTCCCAGGCCATCGCCGAGCGCGGGGGCTACCAGCTCATGCCCGAATGGGGCACCCGCCCGGCCAACCACTACCTGCCCCGGCGCAAGACGGAGATGCGGATCCATGCCGAAGATCTGGAGCGCGTGGACAACCCGCTGAAGATCGACAGCCGACCCGCCGACGCCGCCCACCGCGACCCGGGACACGAAGATTTCGCCACCTGAACCGCAGCACACCCCACACCATGAGACCCGCTTTTTCGGTCATTTTTTTGACGACCCTGATCGGTGCCGCACAAGGGCTGTTTTTTGCGCTCTACGGCGCCGAGCTGACGCTCCTGCCCGATACCGACGCCGACGCCGGCCGGCAGTTCCTGTTCCTGGGCAGTGGGGTGGCGCTGGTGCTGACGGGGCTGGGCCTGATCGCCTCGTTCTTCCACCTGGGACGCCCCGAGCGCGCCTGGCGCTCGGCCACGATGTGGCGCACGTCATGGCTGTCGCGCGAAGTCATCGCCCTGCCCTTCTTCATGCTGGGGCTGTTGGTGTACGGCAGCGCCCAGTATCTGGGCTGGACCCAGACCGTGCTGATCGGCGCCGTGACCGCCCTGCTCAGCCTGGCGCTGTTCGTCTGCACCGCGATGATCTACGCCTCGGTGCGCTTCCTGCAGGAGTGGGCCAGCCCCCTGACCCTGTTGAACTACCTGCTGCTGGGTTGTGCATCGGGCCTCACCCTGGCCACGCTGCTCGCGGCCCTGCTGGGCATGCCCGACCTGG
>JAHIQV010000211.1 GCA_018903185.1 Gammaproteobacteria bacterium
CAGGCGCTCACATCGGTGAGCACCGCACCCACGCGACGCTGCAGACGGTAAGGCGGCAAGCCCTTGAGCATGCGCCGCCCGTACGACTGGCGCAGCAGCCGGGCATCGTAGCAAACCACCACCGCTTCGTCGGTCTCGCTGCGCAAGGCCCTGCCGGTCCACTGGAGAAGGCGCGCGCCGGTGGCGGGCACCACCAGTTCGCTGAACGGGTCGCGCCCCTGCGCCTTCAGCCAGTCGGCGCGCGCCTGGCCCACCGGGTCGCTGGGCGAGGCAAACGGCAGCTTGGTGATGAACACCCATTCACACAGCTCGCCCGGCAGGTCCAGCCCCTCGCCGAACGACTGCAGGCCGAACAGGATGGACGGGCCGCCGGCTTCCACGCGCTCGGCGTGCTGGCGCAACAACTGCGTGCGCGAGGCCTCGCCCTGCGCCAGCACCTTGTCGCGCAGATCGCGGTGCAGGCCGCGCTCCAGCAGCTCCTGCGCGCGCCGCATCAGCGCTTTCGAAGTGAACAGCACCAGCGCACCGCGCTGCACGGCGGCCAGGTCGTCCATCAGCGCGTCGAGCATCTCGCGGCTGTAGGCCTCGACATCTTTCGGATCGGCCTGCGTCTGCACCACGACCAGGCGGCCCTGGCGCGCGTGGTCGAACGGGCTCTGCACCTCGCGCGCCACCACGGCGTCGTCGTAGGCCAGACCGGACTCGTGCAGAAAGTGGTCGAAGCCGCCGCAGGTGACGAGCGAGGCCGAGGTCACCACCGCCGCGCGCACCTTGCTCCAGAGCTGGTGGCGCAGCAGGCTGCCGGGCTGCAGCGGGCAGGCGTGGGCGGTGAGCGTGACCAGGCCGTGCTGGATGCCGGCTTCGAGCCACTTGGCCAGCGGCGGCTGGCCCGCGGCCGGGTCCTGCAGCCAGAGTTCGGCCGTGGCCTGCGCGTGCTGCAGGCGCGGCGCGAGCACGCCCAGGCGGCTGTAGAGCCGGGCGCAGCGCGCGGCGTCGCCGGGGTTGTCGCGCGCGTTGGCCTTGAGCTGCGTGGCCAGCGCTTCCATCACCTTGAGCAGGGCGCTGGCGCGGCTGTGCAGCAAGGCCACGGTTTCCATCCACTCGGGCGGCAGCGCGCCGCCTTCGAAGCGATCCACCACCGGCGCGCCCGCGGCGTCGAAACCGCCACGCGCCGGCGTGCGGCTGGGCGCGCGCCCGGTGAGCGCGGCCCACGCCGGCAGCGCGCCGATGCGCGCCATCGCCAGCCGCGCCAGCTCACCCTGCGCGCTTTTCATCTCGCGCGCCAGCGTGGCCACGTCCACACCCGGCGTGTGCTGCATCGCGCCGGCCACCTCATCCACCGCGCGCGGCAGGCGGTCCAGCCACTGGCTGCGCATCAGGTCCATGCTCTCGCTGAACTGGCCCTGCGCCACAGCGCCCAGGTGGTGCGCTTCGTCGAACACGAGGTAGCAGTCTTCGGGCGCGGGCAGCGCGTGCAGGCCCAGCGTGGAGAGCAGCAGGTCGTGGTTCACCACGATCACCTGCGACTGCGCCAGCTTGGCGCGCGCCTGGTAGTAGCTGCAGCTGTTGTAGCTCGGGCAGTGGCGCGCGGTGCAGCTGTGGCGCTCGGCGGCCACCGGGCTCCAGAGTTCGCCTTCGGGCGGCTCGTCGAGCCGGTCGCGGTCGCCATCCCAGGTGCCGCCGTCCAGTTGCGCCGTCCACTTCGCATAGACCTTGGCGCGTTCGCCCCAGCGTTCGGCGGCGCGCGCGCTGGCCGCGGCCGAGGCCACGGTGTGCGCCGCGATGCCGGAGGCCGAGGCGTCGGTGGTTTCGCTGGCGTCGTCGCTCTCGAACAGGTCGGCGCTGGCCGCGTCGCCGCCGCTCAGCTGATCCAGCTTCAGGCGGCAGACGTAGCGGCCACGCCCCTTGGCGAGCGAATAGGTGAAAGGCTCGGGCAGCGCCGCGGCCAGCGCCGGCAGGTCCTTGGCAATCAACTGCTCCTGCAGCGCCACCGTGGCGGTGGAAATGACCACGCGCTTCTGTTGTGCCAGCGCGAGCGGGATCACGGTGGACACGTACGCCGCCGATTTGCCTACGCCCGTGCCGGCTTGCACCACCGCGATGCCGCGCTCGGGCAAACCGGCTTCACCGCTCACCGAGCCGTCGCCCAGGCTCACGCCACTCAGCGTGTGCGCGATCAGCGCAGCCATCTCGCGCTGGCCGGGACGCGCGCGAAAGCCCGCCGCGTGCGACACCACGTGGTCGAAGGCGGCCAGGGCCAGCGCCTCGCGGGCCAGCGGGCCCGACGGCAGGGCCTCGGCTTCAACGGCGGGAACGTCGGGGGTATCGGAGGGAGTGGTCATGCGGGGCCAGAGTCAAAAGGCGATTGTCCCAGACGGTCTCGTGCGGGTGGTGGCAGGGCGCGCAACTTGTGCACTGCACAATGCACCACAACGACATCCAAGAGCATTCCATGGCCACCCGACGCAAGCCCGCCACCCGCAGTCCCGCCCGCCCTTCCGGCGACCACCAGCTGATCGACCTCGCCCTGCAGGGCGGCGGCTCCCACGGCGCCTTCACCTGGGGCGTGCTGGACCGCCTGCTGGACGACGCGTCGCTGGAGATCGCCGCCATCAGCGGCACCAGCGCCGGCGCCATGAACGCCGTGGCCCTGGCCGCGGGCCTGATGGAAGGCGGGCGCGAGGGCGCGCAGCGCGTGTTGCGGCGCTTCTGGCAACGCGTGGCCGAAGCCTCGCCCTTCCACCACCTGGAAAACAACCCCTTCAACGCCCTGCTGGGCAGCCACACGCCCTGGATGCAGGCGCTGCTGGCGCCCTGGCAACAGGCGGCGCAGCTGGCGGTCAGCCCGTATTCGCCCTACCAGCTCAACCCGCTGAACCTCAACCCGCTGCGCGACATCCTGGTGGAGACGGTGGACTTCGAACGCGTCTGCGCCTGCCACAAAACCCGTCTGTACATCGCCGCCACACAGGTGCGCACCGGCGCGCTGCGCGTGTTTGACCAGGCTCAACTCACCCCCGACATGGTGCTCGCCTCGGCCTGCCTGCCGCGGCTGTTCCAGGCGGTGGAGATCGACGGCGAGGCCTACTGGGACGGCGGCTACGCCGGCAACCCCTCGCTCATGCCCCTGATCACCGACAGCCCGGCCGACGACCTCCTGCTGGTTCAGATCAACCCGCGCGAACGCCCCGAACCGCCCACCCGCACCAGCGACATCCTGGACCGCATCGACGAAGTGACCTTCAACGCCAGCCTGCTGAAAGAACTGCGCTCCATCGCGCTGCTCAAGCGCCTGATTGAAGAAGAAGGCCGACCCGGCCACCAATACCGCAACCCGCTGTTCCAGCGCGCCGAGGCGCTGCGCCTGCACCTGATCGATGGCGGCGCCTCGCTCAGCACCCTGGGCGCGGGCAGCAAGACCCAGACCTCGCTGGCGTTCCTGAACCGCCTGCACGACCTGGGCCATGCCGCCGCCGACCAGTGGCTCACGGCGCACCGATCAGACATCGGCCAGCGCAGCAGCCACGACATCTTTCAGGCGCTGACCCCATGAACCCCGCGCACGGCCGCCCGAAGCGCTCTCGCATCGCCGTCCGAAGGACGGAGGTTTTCGAATGACCAGCATCCTCGGCATCCTGCTCGCGCTCGTGCTGCTCATGGCGCTGGCCTACCGCGGCGTGAGCGTGCTCATCCTTGCACCGCTCATGGCCCTGCTCGCGGCGCTGTTCAGCCCCGATGCACCGCTGCTCGCCAGCTACACGCAGGTCTTCATGCCCGCGCTGGGCGGCTTCGTGATCGCCTTCTTCCCGCTGTTCCTGCTCGGCGCCGTGTTCGGCAAGCTGATGGAAGACTCGGGCGCCGCCACCGTGATCGCGCAGGCCATCGTGAAAACGCTGGGCGTGCAGCGCGCCATCCTGGCCATCGTGCTCGCCTGCGCGGTGCTCACCTACGGCGGCGTCTCGCTCTTCGTGGTCGCCTTTGCCGTGTACCCGATCGCGGCCGCGCTGTTCCGCCGCGCCGACGTGCCGCAGCGGCTCATTCCCGGCACCATCGCGCTCGGCGCCTTCACCTTCACCATGACCGCGCTGCCCGGCACGCCCGCGATCCAGAACGCCATCCCCATGCCCTTCTTCGGCACCACGCCCTTCGCCGCGCCCGGCCTGGGCCTGATCGGCGGCGCGGTGATGCTGGTGCTGGGCACGCTGTGGCTCATGCGCCGCGCGGCCAGCGCCAAGACGCGCGGCGAAGGCTTTGGCGAGTCCTCGGCCTTGAAGGACCCGGCCAACGCCACGACCGCACGCGCCAGCACCGCAGGCCACCCGCCGCCCGATGCCCTGAGCGGCAGCGCCTTCGCGCGCGCCATCGCCCCGGTGGTGCTGGTGATCGCGCTCAACTACCTGCTCGCCACCTGGCTGCTGCCCGCGCTTGACACCGCCTACCTCGCCGAGCCGCGCTACGGCAGCACCCGCATCGAGAACCTGCGCGGCATCTGGGCCGTGACCACCGCGCTGGCCGCGGCCATCGTGCTGCTGGTGCTGCTGCAGCGCGCGCGCCTGCCCGCTCTGGGCCAGACGCTGGAGACCGGCGCCACCAGCTCGGTGCTGCCGCTGCTCAACACCGCCTCGCAGGTGGGTTTTGGCGCCGTCATCGCCTCGCTCGCCGGGTTCGCGCTGATCCGCGACGCCGTGCTCGGCATCGCGCCCGGCAACCCGCTGGTGAGCATGTCCATCGCCGTCAACATCCTGGCCGGCATCACCGGCTCCGCCTCGGGCGGCATGAGCATCGCGCTGCAGACCCTGGGCGAGACCTGGCTCGCCATGGGCCAGGCCGCCGGCATCGCGCCCGATCTGCTGCACCGCGTCACCGCCATCGCCACCGGGGGGCTCGACGCCCTGCCGCACAACGGCGCCGTCATCACCCTGCTGGGCATCTGCGGCCTCAGCCACCGCCAGGCCTATGCCGACATCTTCGTGGTCGCGGTGGCCATTCCCGTGCTCTCGCTGGTGGTCGTGGTGCTGCTGGGCACGGCCTTCGGATCCTTCTGATGGTGCCCCTGCTGATCGGTCTCGGCCTGCTCGGTGCCGCCTTGTTCGGTGCCCGCCACGTGCTGCACCGCAGCCTGGCGCCCGAAGCCAGCACCGATGGCCCGACCCCGGCCGAGCTGGGCCTGCGCGCGCACGACGTGCAGATTCCCGGCGCCGCCGGCCAGCATCTGTTTGCCTGGTACCTGCCCGCGCCCGCATCGGCCCCGCACCCCGCGCCCGCCGTGGTGCTGCTGCACGGCTGGGGCGGCAACGCCAGCACCCTGCTGCCCGCCGCGCAGGCGCTGCACGCGGCAGGCTTCGCCGTGCTCCTGCCCGAATCGCGCAACCACGGTCGCAGCAGCCGCACCGGCCACAGCTCCCTGCCCCGTTTCGCCGAAGACCTGGAGGCCGCGCTCGACTGGCTCGCCACCCAGCCCGGCGTGGACCCGCAGCGCATCGCCGCGCTCGGCCACTCGGTGGGCGCCGCCGCCGTGCTGCTGGTGGCCTCGCGCCGCCCGGGGCTGGCCGCGGCGGTGAGCGTGAGCGCCTTTGCGCACCCCGAATGGGTCATGCGCCGCTGGCTCGCGCTGCGCCGCGTGCCCTACTGGCCACTGGGCTGGCTGGTCAATCGCTACGTGGAGTCGGTGATCGGTGCGCGTTTTGATCGCATCGCCCCGCTGGCCACGCTGGGCCAGGCCCTGTGCCCGGTGTTGCTGCTGCACGGCACTGAAGACACCACCGTGCCGCTCGCCGATGCGCAGCAGCTCATCCAGCACAAAGGCAGCGCACGCGCCACGCTGCTGGCGCTGCATGGCACCCACGAAGGTTTTGCCGATCCGTCCACCGCGACACAGGCCGTGCTGGCGTTTCTGACGCAGCGTGGCGCGGCCTGACCCGCTCACCGCCCGGTGCGGCTGCGCAGCCGTCGCCGGGATGGCGAACCCGCATCAGCCGGCCGCCGCCTCCCGCAACAGGCCCAGCGCCAGCTCGCTCGCCCCGTCCCACACGATCTGCACGCCCAGGCAGAGCAGGATGAACGCCGACAGGCGCAGGAAGATCACCGTGCCCGCCTCGCCCAAGGGCCGCAGCAGGCGCTGCGCGTAGCGAAACGCCAGGTACAGCAAAACCCCCACCGCCAGCAGCGCCAGCACGCCGCCGCCCATGCGCGCGAGCGACAGCAGCAGCCGCTGGTCGTGCAGCGACACACCCACGGTGATGGCCGCTGCAATGGAACCCGGCCCGCAACTGATCGGGAACGTGAGCGGATAAAAGGCCTGCCGCCGCGCCATTTCGGGCGTGAACGACTCGGCCAGCTCGGTGCGGCTGTCCACCGTGGCGTGCGTGGCGGTGAGCAGTCGCCAGGCCGTGGCCGCCAGGATCAGACCACCCCCCACCCGCACGATGGGCAGCGAGATGCCGAAAAACTCCAGCACGAACGAACCGATCAGCATCGAGCCCAGCATCAGCCCGAACATGTTGCGCGCAATGCGCCGCGCCAGCAGCGCCCGCGTGCCGTCCGAAGCGCCCTCGGTCAAGCCGAGGAAAATCGGTGCCGTGGCCGCCGGGTTCAGGATCGGCAGCAGCGCCGCAAAGACGAACAGGAAACTCTTGCCCAGCGCGAGCAGCAGTTCGATGGTCATGGAATCAGGGCGCGTTCAAACGGCAGGCGGACGTTCCACCATGTCGCGGATGCGCCGGCGCAACGCGCGGTCGCGCCGCTGCTCCTCGTTCCAGTCTTCGCGCACGCCGCGCCAGAGCGCCAGCGCCATGAGCAGGATCACCAGCGTGAACGGCAGCGCGAACACGATGGTTGCCGTCTGCACCGCCTTCACGCCGCCGGCCAGCAGCAGGCTGATGGCGATGCCCGAGACCAGCAGGCCCCAGACGATTTTCACCCGGGGCCCCGGGTTTTCGTCGCCGCCGGTGCTCATCATGCCCAGCACCAGCGTGGCCGAGTCCCCGGAGGTCACGAAGAACACCAGCACCAGCACGGTGGCCACGCCCGTCATCAGCCCGCCCAGCGGCAACTGGTCGAACATGGCAAACAGCGCGGTGGACACATCGGCGTTCACCGCCTCGCTGATCGGCAGGCCCTGCATGATCTGCAGGTGCAGCGCCGTGCCGCCGAACACCGAGAACCAGACAAACGCCGCCAGAGTGGGCGCCAGCACCGTGCCCAGGATGAACTCACGGATGGTCCGTCCACGCGAGACGCGCGCGATGAACAGGCCCACAAAAGGCGACCAGCTCACCCACCAGGCCCAATAGAAAACCGTCCAGCCACCCACCCAGCCGCTGTCGCGGAAGGGCGTCATGCGCAGGCTCATGCGCACGAACTCGCTCAGGTAGCTGCCCAGGGTGTTGGTGAAGGTGTCGATGATCGCCACCGTCGGACCCACCACAAACACCGTCAGCGCCAGCAGGCCGGCGACGATCAGGTTGAAGGTGGACAACCACTTGATGCCCCTGGCCACCCCGGTCACGGCCGAGGTCAGGAACAGCACCGTCGTCACCAGAATGATCGCCACCTGCGAGCTGCTGCTCACCGGCAGCCCCATCACCGCGGCCAGGCCACTGTTGATCTGCAACGCGCCCATGCCCAGCGAAGCCGCCACGCCAAACGCCGTGGCAATCACCGCCAGCACATTCACCAGCGGGCCGATCTGTTTCATCGGCGCCCAGGGCAGCGCTTCCACGGCTGTGCTCACCAGCGCCGAGCCGCCCCGCCGGAACTGGAAAAACGCGATCGCCAGCGCCACGATGCTGTACACCGCCCAGGGGTGCAGCCCCCAGTGGAAAAAGCTGTAGCGCATGGCGGCGTTGGCCGCCTCCGGTGTGTTGACCGCAATACCCGGTGGCGGCGCGCCGTAGTGGGAAATCGGCTCGGCAACGCCCCAGAACACCAGGCCGATACCCATGCCTGCGGCAAACAGCATGGCGAACCAGGCGCCGATGGAAAACTCCGGCTCGTCGTCCTCGCCGCCGAGCTTGAGGTCGCCGTAGCGGCTGAACGCGAGGACCAGCGCCAGCACGACCAGGCCCAGCACCACCCACAGGTAGAACCAGCCGAAGTTGCGCGTGATGGCCGCCAGCGCGGTGTCGAACACCCCGCCCAGCGACGCCGGGGCGATGACGCCCCACAGGACGATGGCCAGGATCAAGCCGGCCGAAACGATGAGTTGCATGAGATCACTCCTCCAGGAAAAGGGCCGTCCCGCGGGCCGCTGGCAAGGCACAACGGCACCAATCTACCGCACAAGCGGGCAGCCTGGGGCAGCAGATACCGGCGCAGCCGAGGGGTCGAAGCAGAAAACGGCGGCGGTCCGGTCCGATGTGTCAGTGGCTCCCGGCCCGCCGGGGCCCGTGGGGGCGCTTCGGGGCGGTGGCAGCTGCGCCCGAAAGAGCGCGGTGTGCCGGGGCTGTCAGCAAGGACCGACACCGCCAGCGCAAGAAAGTGCGCCAGGCCATGCCGTCATGAACGAAGCGGCGATTGTGCCCGGATCCATCCCCTCGCGTGAGCCGTCGCCCGCATACCCGCGGGTGGTGTGCGGAGGGGGTCCGTGTGCCCTCATCCGGTGAACAGGGCCGCGGCCTCCGGTGCCTCCTTCGGCAAGCTGAAGCAGAACACCGCGCCCTGCCCCACCGCGCCCTCACCGCGCACGCTGCCGCCGTGGCGCTGGACGACCCGGTGCACCGAGGCCAGACCAATGCCCGAGCCCTCGAACTGGTGGTGCGCGTGCAGGCGCTTGAAAGGCTGGAACAGCTGATCGGCGTAGGCCATGTCAAAGCCCGCCCCGTTGTCGCGCACGCAGAACGCCACCTGCCCGTTGGCCGCCTCGCTGCGGGTGAAGTCGATCCGTGCCTGTGGCGTCTGCCCGGTGTACTTCCAGGCGTTGCCCAGCAGGTTCTGCAACACCACGCGCATGAGCGTCGGGTCCGCCTTGACGCGCAGACCCGGCTCGATGTACCACTGCACCTGCCTGTCGGGCTCGGCACGTGTGAACTCCGCCACCAGTCCGCGCGCCATCTCGCTCAGGTCCACCGCCTCGTGGCTGATCAACGCCCGGCTGTGCTGGGCAATCGACAACAGATCGGTGATGAGCACACCCATGCGGCGGGCGCCGTCCTGGATGCGACGCAGGGAGGTGCGCCCCTCGTCCGTCAGGCGCTCGGCTTCGGCCTCCTGCAGCAGGGAGGCAAAGCCGTGGATGCTGCGCAGCGGGGTGCGCAGATCGTGCGAGACGCTGTAGGTGAACGCCTCCAGTTCGCGGTTGAGCTCCACCAGCTCCTTCGTGCGCAGCTTCACCCGCTGCTCCAGATCGGCGTTCAGCCGCACCAGCGCACACTGCGTCTCGCGCAACTCGGTGATGTCCTGCACCGTGCCGTGCTGACGCACCGCCTCGTCACCCTCGCAGTCCGTCAGGCACAGCAGGCGCACATGGCGGACCTCGCCATCGGGCCGCTGGATGCGGTGCACCTCGTCCAGCGGCGTGCGCAGGCGGACCGCCTCCTTGAACGCCATGTCCAGGCGGTCCCGATCTTCCGGGTGCACGCTGGACGCATAACACCCGACGCCCGGTGACGTGGTTGCCGGATCGCGGCCGAGGATGCGGAACACCTCGTCCGACCACAAAAGCTGGCGCTGCCGGATGTCGAACTCCCAGTGCCCCACGTGCGCCATGCGCTGCGCGGCCTTCAGGCGTTGCTCGCTGCGCGCCACCGCCGCCCGGGCGCGCTCCACGCGCCGGAGCAGCCACCCCATGCCCGCGCCGATGCCCGCCAGCGCCAGCGACAGCAAAGCCGTCAACGCCATCGCCTGCTGGCGCGAAGGCGCCAGCGGCGCCAGCTCCGACGCATCGGACAGCCCCACCACCACCACAGCCCCCGAGTCCGCCAGACGCTGCCAGCCGTAAAGGCGCGTCACCGCATCCACCGCACCCGTCTGGCGAAAGCTGCCCTGCCGCAGCTGGGGCTGCGCCAGAAACGGCCGATCCGGCGGCACCGACTGCCCCATGGCGACGTCGTTGTCCAGGCTGCGTGCGAGGAGGCGGCCACCGGGGTGCACCAGACCCACCAGATCCTGATCCGACAGCGTCAGGCGCCCGAGCTTGCGAGCGAGATAGTCGGTCGAGAGCAGCAGGTGCAACGTGCCGTCAAAACGCCCATCGCGCCACAGCGCGCGCCCGGCCACGAACAGCCAGCGCCCGTTCAGGCGCGCGAGCACCGGCTCACCCAGGACCAGCCGGTCAGGCCCCTGGCTCAGCGCCCGGAAGTGTGGCCGGTCCCCGATAAAAGTGCCGTCCGCCACCCCCAGGCTGTTGTAGACCGCAAAACCCTGGGCATTCACCACCGTCACATGCGAAACCAGCCCCGCCGGCAAAGTATCCAGCGCCTCGCGCACCCCCAGCTCAAAACCCTGGGGGTCGGCCCGCCAGAGCTCGCGCAGATCCAGCGCCGTGCGATCCACCAGGGTGAACAAGGCCTCCACCTGCCCGCCCATCGCATCGGCCAGCTGCACGCTGCGCGCCTCGGCCCGGTCGATCACCTGCTCGCGCAACTGTTCCTGCAACCTCAGGCTCAGGCCCCAGACCACGGCCACCGCCAGGACCGTGAACAAAGCCACCGCCATCACCATCGATCGCCAACGCGAGATCACATTGCACCCCTCGTATTCATCTGTGTCCGGGCACCACCACGCACCGCAGCGCCACACAGATGGTTCTAACCGAATTTATTGACCCCCGGCTGAGGGCCCCGCCAGCTCCGCCTGGCAGGCTACCGACTTCAGCGCGCCCTGGTCGAACTCGGCCAGCAGGCGGGCTTCGTCAGCTTCGGTCTTGGGCATGGTTTCTCCTGTTTCAAATCGTCGCAGGGGCCGGGTACGGCGGTTTCGATTTTGTCATCGCGCCGGACCGCCGGCAGGCC
>JAHIQV010000212.1 GCA_018903185.1 Gammaproteobacteria bacterium
GCTGGTAGTTGATCCCCTGCGCCTGGAGAACGTCGGCCACAGCCAGCAACATACCACCAGAACCGCACGCGGGCTCGTTGACCGTCACGAACCCCTGCCGCTCGATCGCCTCGCGCGCACCGCCAAAGGTGATGCCCGCCATCAACCGAGAAATTTCGAACGGGGTGAAGAACTGACCCTTGAACGAGTCGCCCAGCTCAAGGCTCATGAACAACTTGCCCAAGTGGTCGTCTAGGCCGCATTCAAGCCAGTCCACCAGGACGGCCAGTAGGTGAGCGAAGCGGTGCACCTCGTCACGTTCGTACCCACCGACGATGTGCATATAGCGCGCCTCGCGCACCTCCCGGTGAACCGAATCAACGGAATTGCTCACGGCCAATGCCGCCAGCTCGCAAAAGTCCGAAAAAACTTTATGCAGCCGGTGCCGTCGAGCGTTCTCGCGCAGCATCTTGGCCATGGAGTCAGCGTGCGAACGCTGCACCAGTTGCCTCCGCTTTTTCACCCCCCCATCCAAGGAGCGCTGCGCTGCGCCTGGCAAGTCCACTCGCAGCATGATTTTGCCGGGGGAAGCGTGGGCTGATTCAGCAATGTCTCTGAGGGGGCTGGGCATCACGAACTCTCCTTTCGGTCTTCTTCATAAAGCTTTGGGCGTTGAGTGCTTATGCGCGTTTTGCGGCCCACAGTTCTTGCTCCTCTGCGAAGTTCGCAGCCACGATCAGGCGCATAGGCAACGGGCTGACGCTGTTTCCCGCCATGCGGACCTGTGAGGTCTTCGTGAGGGCCTTCCCGCTGGAGGTGCGGTCAATCACGTAGTCGGGCGGGAAGTCCTGGGCGTTGTAGAGCTCCCGCGGCACCAGCATGCGCAGCGTGATGTCCACGATTACCCAAGGCTCCCCTTTGACCCATACCGTCACCAACGCCATACGGTCTCGCGTAGGGATCGCGGTTTTAGGGTCGCTCAGGTCGGCCCCCTGGCCGCCGTTGGGGTGGTAGCGCATCAGGAACGCTGCGCAGCGCAGCGCTCCAGCTTCGTCTTCTGGGCTCAGGTGGTACTCCACAAGTACGTGGTGCTCGCCGCCGGCTGCCACGGTCGCAATGGGCTCGCGCAAGTCGCGGCCTGTGCTGTGGTTGCGAAGCGTTGCCAGGTGCGCGATCACGAGCTGCTGTTGGCTGCCACTGGTGGTGACTGTGGATACTCCGTTGCGCAAGTCCCGAGCAGGCGTGGTATTGAACCCGCCGTTGGCCTGGACCATGAACGCAGTCGCCAGGCTTTGACCGCCGCCGCTGGCGGTGACCGTGCCCACGGGGCCTGTAATGCGGTTCACACCGTAGCTGCGGCGCTTGCTGTCGCCATGGCCTTCGCCGTGGCCTGCCTGGACGAGGTAGGCGGATACCAACGCATGCTTCACGCCACCAGCCACTGCCGTGCCTAGCGGCATGCCAATGTCAAGAACGCGTGGCGCCTGCCCCCCGCGTTCTCCGTAGCCGGTTTGAATGAGCGTGCGGGCAGCCCCATCCACGATGTAGGGGTTGTCGCTCTCCAGAACGAACTTCTTCATCCCGTAGGCTATGCGCCGGAGCGTGGCGTCGGCCAGCGCCTTCTTCCGGCCGAAGATGCTGGTTCCCGGAATGCTCCAGTCGATGCAATCTGCTGCTGGTCGGAAGGCCTGGAGTTTGCCTGTGGGCTTCTTGGCGTGCGTCTGCTCGGGCCACACGATGGGCAGGCCATCGCAGCGCGCGATCATGTAGAGCCTGGTGCGGGTGCTGTGGGCGCCCAGTGTGGCATTGCAGATCACGCGCCACTCGACCTTGTAGCCCATGGCGCGCAGGCCTTCGACGAACCGGCGCCAGTTGTGTCCTACGCGCTCCTTGCATGGCACCAAGAACTGGTTGCGTCGCGGCACGACCTCTCCGGGTTCAGCCACGCGATAGGTGACCTTGCCGGTGCTGGGACATTTCACCTTGTCCAGTGTGATGACGCGGCCGGTGGCCGGATCTCGCTTTGCCACCAGCGGAGACCACTGCAACATCTGCTCGACGTTCTCCAGCGTGATGAGGTCGGGGCGCGTCTTTCCGGCCCAGCGGTGCACCACCCAAGCGAGTGATCGGATTTCCTGGCAGCGCGGTTGACCACCCAGGGCTTGGCTGTGGTGTGTGCAGTCAGGGGATGCGTGCAAGTGCCCCACGGGCATGCCCCTGGTGACGGCTAGCGGGTCCACCTCCCACACATCTGCGCGGTAATGGCGCGTCAGCGGGTGGTTGATCTCGTGCATGCCGATGGCGTCGGCGTCGTGGTTGATGGCGACATCGACGTGCCGTCCAATGGCCTGTTCCGTTCCAGTGCTGGCGCCGCCACCACCAGCGAACAGGTCGATGACCAGCTTGGCGGACAGGGCCAGGATGAATTGGGGATTCAGCATTCAGCC
>JAHIQV010000213.1 GCA_018903185.1 Gammaproteobacteria bacterium
CGACGCGCCGGTCGCCACGGCGGCCTGAACCCGCGCGGCCCTCCTTTTTTCCTCTCGTTTTCCTCCCCCGCAACCCAACCCACTGGAGCTCGACCCATGTCCAATTCGATCAAAGACAACACCGACACCCTCACCGGCCTGTCGCGCCGCCGCCTGCTGCAAGGCACCGCCGGCATGGCCGGCATCCTGGCCAGCGGCATCTCGCCGGCCATCGGCCAGGAAAAGATCACCCTGCGCTACCTGGGCACCGCGGTGAACCAGGACAAGGCCATCGGCGACAAGTTCGAAAAAGACACCGGTATCAAGATCCAGTACGTGGCCGTGACCACGGACGACGTGACCAAGCGCGCCGTCACCGCGCCCAACAGCTTCGACCTGATCGACACCGAGTACTTCTCGCTGAAGAAGATCGTGCCCACCGGCAACCTCAAGGGCATCGACGTCAAGAAGATCAAAAACGCCGACAAGATCACCCCGCTGTTCACCACCGGCAGCGTGGCCGGCAAGGCCGTGGGCGACCAGGGCACCGCGCCCAAGAAAGTGATCTTCCTCGAAGGCGAAAAGAGCAAGGTCTTCGCCAAATCGCCGACGCAGTTCATGTCGCTGATCCCCACCGTCTACAACGCCGACACGCTGGGCATCCGCCCCGACCTGATCAAGCGCCCCATCAACTCCTGGGCCGAGCTGCTGAACCCCGAGTTCAAGGGCAAGACCGCGATCCTGAACATCCCGTCGATCGGCATCATGGACGCCGCTATGGTGGTCGAAGCCATGGGCCTCTACAAGTACCCCGACAAGGGCAACATGACCAAGGCCGAGATCGACCTCACGATCAAGACCCTGATCGAGGCCAAGAAGGCAGGTCAGTTCCGCGCGCTGTGGAAGGACTTCAACGAGTCGGTCAACCTGATGGCCTCGGGCGAAGTGGTGATCCAGTCGATGTGGAGCCCGGCCGTGACCGCCGTGCGCACCAAGGGCATCGCCTGCAACTTCCAGCCGCTGAAAGAAGGGTATCGCGCCTGGGCCGCCGGCTTCGGCCTGCCCGCCACGCTGAGTGGTCGCAAGCTCGACGGCGCCTACGAGTTCATCAACTGGTTCCTCGACGGCTGGGCCGGCGCCTACCTGAACCGCCAAGGCTACTACAGCGCCGTGCTCGACACCGCCAAGGCCAAGATGGAAGCCTACGAGTGGGCCTACTGGATGGAAGGCAAGCCCGCCGCGCAGGACATCAAGAGCCCGAACGGCGACGTGCTGGCCAAGGCCGGCGCGGTGCGCGACGGCGGCAGCTACGAAGCGCGCATGGGCGGCATCGCGTGCTGGAACGCGGTGATGGATGAGAACGAGTACATGGTGCGCAAATGGAATGAATTCGTCGCTGCGTGACGAATTCACCCCCCGCGCCGCCTGCGGCGTCACCCCCCTGAGGGGGGCGCCACTGGCGGCCCGGCAAAGCCGGTTCCGCGGTGGCCTGGAGGGGGCTTCGCTGCGCTCGCCGCGCGAGTTCCCCTCCCCCATCCATCTTTGTTTGATTGCGTGAACCCATGAGCAGTCCCTCCACCTCCACTGCGGCGCTGGTCGCCGACAGCCCGAACCGCACGCTGCACGCCTGGTGGCAGGCCGCGCCGTTCACGCTGGTGTTTGTGCTGTTCTTCCTCATTCCGCTGGGGCTGATCGTGATGGTCAGTTTCTGGGATTTCAACGAGTACGAGCTGTTGCCGGCGTTCACGCTGCGCAACTACTTCGCCATCTTCGAAGGCTGCTCCGTGCTCACCGAACACGGTGATTTCTGCGTTTCGCTCTCCACCTATTTGTCCACGCTGAAGTTCAGCCTGCTGGTCTGGGGCATCACCCTGGTGCTGGGTTTTGCGGTGGCGTATTTCCTGGCCTTTCACGTTCGCTCCTCGGGCATGCAGACGGCGCTGTTCATTCTGTGCACCGTGCCGTTCTGGACGTCCAACGTGATCCGCATGATTTCCTGGGTGCCGCTGCTCGGGCGCAACGGCCTGGTCAACCAGTCGCTGCAAGGCGTCGGGCTGATCGACGAGCCCATCGAGTGGCTGCTGTTCTCCGACTTCTCGGTGGTGCTGGCCTTCGTGCACCTCTACACCATGTTCATGATCGTGCCCATCTTCAACAGCATGATGCGCATCGACCGCAGCCTGCTCGAAGCCGCCAACGACGCCGGTGCCAGCGGCTGGCAGACGCTGTGGAACGTGATCGTGCCGCTGAGCAAGACCGGCATCATCATCGGCTCCATCTTCGTCATCACCATCGTCATGGGCGACTTCGTGACCATCGGTGTCATGGGCGGCCAGCAGATCGCCTCGGTCGGCAAGATCATCCAGGTGCAGACCAGCTACCTGCAGTTCCCGCTGGCCGCGGCCAACGCGGTGATCCTGCTCAGTGTCGTGCTGATGATCATCTGGGGCCTCACGCGCCTCGTGGACATCCGGAAGGAACTCTGACCATGGCCCACACCACCGAATCGCGCGCCCCCGGCTTCTGGCCGCTGGCCGCCGTCTTCGCGCTCTTCGTGCTGTTCATGTACGGCCCGATGTTCGTCATCTTCGTGCTCTCGTTCCAGGGGCCGGAGGGCGGCCTCACCTTCCCGCTGCGCGGTCTGTCGCTGCACTGGTTCCGCCAGCTCGCCGAGGGCCTGGGCACAGTGGACATCGGCGCGGCGTTCGTGCGCTCGCTCATGCTGGGCGGCGTGGTCATGCTGCTGACCGTGCTGCTCTCGGTGCTGGCCGGTCTGGCGTTCCGCAAGAAACTGAGCGGCGGCAACGCGTTGTTTTACGTGACCGTGGCCAGCCTGATCATGCCGTCCATCATCGTGTCGCTGGGCATCGGCCTGCAGTTCCGCCTGCTCGATGGCGGCCTCAAGTGGCTGCTCGAAGCGGTGGGCGCCACCACCACGCTGGAGGAATACGGCACCGCGCTGGGCCTGTTCACCTCGGCGCTCGGCGCGCACCTCACCTGGACGCTGCCCTTCGGCCTGCTGATCATGTTCGCTGTGTTCAACCGCTTCAACCCGGCGTACGAAGAAGCCGCGCGCGACCTCGGCGCCACGCCCTGGCAGACCTTCCGCCACGTGGTGCTGCCGCTCATCGGGCCTTCGGTGGTCGGCATCGGCATGTTCGGCTTCACGCTCAGCTGGGACGAGATCGCCCGCACCTCGCAGGCCATCGGCGACGTCAACACGCTACCGCTGGAACTGCAGGGCCTCACCTCCACCGTCACCACCCCGGCCATCTATGCGCTCGGCACCGTGACCACCGTGGTGTCGTTCGCGGTGATCGGCGTCACCGTGGGTCTGGCCATGCTGCTGGGCCGGCACAAGAAGGGTCGCGCCGGATGAGCGCCACCCGCGTCCGCAAGACCGCCGACGAGGCCCTCGCGCCGCTGTCGGACAACGACATCTACGAGCGCATGGTCTCGGCCATCCTCGACCACCAGCTCCCGCCCGGCACCAAGCTGGTCGAAGACCGGCTGGCCGAGGCCTTCGGTGTCTCGCGCACGCGCATCCGGCCGGTGCTGGTGCGCCTGGCCAACGAGCAGGTGGTCACGCTCACGCCCAACCGCGGCGCGTCCATCGCCCAGCCCACCGAGCAGGAAGCGCGCGAGGTGTTCGAGGTGCGGCGCCTGATCGAGCCGACGCTGGTCGAACGTTTCGTGGCGGTGGCCACGGCCGCCAACATCCAGACCCTCACGCGCTGCATCCGCGACGAAGAAGCCGCGCGCGCTGCGGGCGACATGCGCCGTGCGATCCGCCTCTCGGGGGACTTCCACCTGCACATCGCCGACCACGCGGGTCACGACACGCTGGGCCGCATCCTGCGCGAGCTGGTCTCGCGCACCTCGCTGATCCTCATGACCTACAGCGCGCCACACAGCCAGGCGCGCGAAGACGCCACCGCCTGCGGCTGCCAGGAGCACCGCGCCCTGCTCGCCGCGCTCAAGCTGCGCGATGCGCGCGAGGCGGCGCGCCTGATGCGCGAGCACCTGGAGCGGCTGGAGTCGCAGCTGAGCTTCACAGGTTCGCCCGACGCGGCGCCCGATCTGCTGCAACTGTTTGCTGTCTGAGCGCTTCGCATGCGCAACTTGCTCGTCATCAACCCCAACACCTCGGAGCGCGTGAGCGCACTGCTGCAGACCCATGTGCAGGCCGCCGCCGGCTCGCACGTCGTAGTCCGCACCGTGACCGCGCGCTTCGGCGCGCCCTACATCGCCGACGAAGCGAGCTACGCCGTGGCCGCCCACGCCGCGCTCGACGCCTGGGCCGCCGCACTTGCGAGCCCCGAACCCGCACCCGACGCCGTGCTGATCGGCTGCTTCGGCGACCCAGGCCTGATGGCGCTGCGCGAGTCCAGCCCCGCGCCGGTCACCGGCCTCGCCGAAGCCGCCTTCATCGAGGCCGCTCGCCACGGCCGC
>JAHIQV010000214.1 GCA_018903185.1 Gammaproteobacteria bacterium
TAGTCGACACGCCGGCCGTCTTTCTTCACCACGGCCGGGAAGCTGACTTCCGGTCTTTCATAGGTGGTGAAGCGCTTTTGGCAATGGCCGCACTGGCGGCGGCGGCGGATGAAGTCGGCGTCTTCGGAGATCCGGGTCTCGACGACCTGGGTTTCCAGATGACCGCAGAAAGGGCATTTCATGGTTTCAATGGCACCTTGCTGCGGTGGCTGCTCAACGGTAGACCGGGAAGCGGGCCGTCAGGGCGTTGACCTTGGCGCGCACGGCCTCTATGTTGGCCGGGTCGCGCGGGTTGTCGAGCACGTCGGCAATGAGGTTGGCGGTCAGGCGGGCTTCTTCGTCCTTGAAGCCGCGGGTGGTCATGGCGGGGGTGCCGATGCGCACGCCGCTGGTGACCATGGGCTTTTCCGGGTCGTTGGGAATGGCATTCTTGTTGATCGTCATGTGGGCGCTGCCCAGCACGGCCTCGGCTTCCTTGCCGGTGATGCCCTTGGCGCGCAGGTCGACCAGCATGACGTGGCTCTCGGTGCGGCCGCTGACGATGCGCAGGCCACGCGAAACCAGGGTTTCGGCGACGATGCGGGCGTTGGTGATCACCTGTTGCTGGTACAGCTTGAAGTCGGGCTGCAGCGCTTCCTTGAAGGCCACGGCCTTGGCGGCGATCACGTGCATCAGCGGGCCGCCCTGCAGGCCGGGGAAGATGGCGCTGTTGATGGCCTTTTCGTGTTCGGCCTTCATCAGGATGATGCCGCCGCGCGGGCCGCGCAGGCTCTTGTGGGTGGTGGAGGTCACGACGTCGGCAAACGGCACCGGGTTGGGGTACACGCCCGCAGCGATCAGGCCGGCGTAGTGGGCCATGTCCACCATGAAGATGGCGCCGACTTCCTTGGCGATCTTTGCGAAGCGCTCGAAATCGATGCGCAGGCTGTAGGCCGATGCGCCGGCGATGATGAGTTTGGGTTTGGTTTCCCGCGCCTTGCGCTCCATGGCTTCGTAGTCGATTGCCTCGTTGGCGTCCAGGCCGTAGCTCACCACGTTGAACCACTTGCCACTCATGTTCAATGGCATGCCGTGGGTCAGGTGGCCGCCTTCGGCCAGGCTCATGCCCATGATGGTGTCGCCGGGTTTCAGGAAGGCGAGGAACACCGCCTCGTTGGCGGAGGCGCCGCAGTGGGCCTGCACGTTGGCAGCGTCGGCGCCGAAGAGTTGTTTGACGCGGTCGATGGCCAGTTGCTCGGCGATGTCGACGTATTCGCAGCCGCCGTAGTAGCGGCGGCCGGGGTAGCCTTCGGCGTATTTGTTGGTGAGCTGGGTGCCCTGGGCGGCCATGACGGCGGGCGAGGCGTAGTTCTCGCTGGCGATCAGCTCGATGTGGTGTTCCTGGCGCGCGTTTTCGGCCTGGATGGCGGCAAACAGCTCGGGGTCGGTTTGCTCGATGAGGATGTTGCGGTCGTACATGGTTGGCAGTCTTGGGTAACGTGGATCCCGGCGCGCGTCAGCGGGGTGACGACGGCAGGGGCTGCCCAGGCGAACGGCTGATCACCTGTCTTGGCAGCCAGGCGGCACGCTTCCCAGTGGTTGTCCCTGCGGTCCCGGATGGGGGCGGGGGGGCCACGTCAGCACCGAAGGTCGGGCAGGGAGCCCTGCGCCTTGGGTGCCTATCGCCAGTTGCGTACGGGGCCTAGTTTAGCCGAGCAGGGCTGCCCGGCGCCCGGGTGGAGGATATTCCCGGGGCCCGAGCCGGTCACGAACGGACCAGCAGCAGGGGTTCCATGATTTCCGCAGCGGGGGGCGCAGCGTCGGCGGCTTCCAGTTCGGGCGCGTCGGACGCTGGCAAGGCCTCGGTCTCCGCGGGTGCGACGACCGGCGTGGCTCTTCTGTAGACCGGGAAGCGGGTGGGCATGGGCTTGCCCAGCGCCACGCTCTGGATGCGCAGGTGTTCGGCCATCACTTTGTTGATGTAGCCGCTGCCATCGGTGGTGACCGCACCGACGTACAGGCGCAAGCCGCCTTCGATGGAACCCGCCCGTTTGATGCATTCCTGCAGCACCCGCGCACCCACCCGCAGGTTGGACACGGGATCGAACGCCGCCAGCTGGCCACCAAAGTCTTCGTATTTTTCGGTGTGCACGCGCGTGAGCACCTGCATCAAGCCTTGAGCGCCCACGGGGCTCTGGGCAAACGGGTTGAAGCGCGACTCCACGGCCATGACCGCGAGGATCAGGGTCGGGTCGAGGCGGGCCTTTTCGCCGACCTCAAAGGCTTCGGCCACCAGCACGCCCAGTGGTTCGGGCGCGACCCGGTACTTGCGGCTCAGCCAGAAGGCCACGTTGGCCTGCTGTTTGGGCAGGTGGTGGGGCAACACGGCGGTCACCCGTTGCACGGCGTCGGGTTCGGGTTCAAACGCGATCACAGGCTCGTTGGCCTCCTGGCGTTGCTGCAACCAGCCGAGCAGGTGTTGCTCGGCGTCCTGGCGCAGGTCGCTGCGTGCAGCGAGGGTGATCAGGCCCAGCGCGAGGGCCATGCCCATCAGGGCCAGGCCATTGTGGGTGATGGCGACAAAACCCTGGTACGCGTCGCTCAGGGTGGTCTTGAGGGATGCCGTGGCACCTGAGGTGCTCTTGTGTGGGCGGTGGATATCGTTCATGTGGTCTCTCCTGTCGGTGCCGCGGTGACCGGATGGGTCGGTGCGGCTGGCTGGGCACCTCATCGAGGCGGGCTTTGTGAGCCATGCGGTCGATGGACCCTGCTGGGTCAGCGGCTCGGGTTTACCCTGAATGGGCAAAACCGGCGAATGTTAGGGGAGGTTTAATATCAAGTCAATGTTTAAGA
>JAHIQV010000215.1 GCA_018903185.1 Gammaproteobacteria bacterium
CAGATGCGAACACCGCAGGGCCTGTCTCCTCGGCTCCGTCAAACGTTCAGGCCGGGCTTCCTGCCAGCTTCGCAAAAGCGCTCACCACCTCGGGCGGCGCCTGCACCAGCTCGATCAGCACGCCCTCGCCCGCGATCGGGAACTCGTCGTTCGCCTTCGGGTGCAGGAAGGTGATGTCGAAACCCGCAGCGCCCTTGCGGATGCCGCCCGGCGCAAAGCGCACACCGTGGGCTGTGAGCCACTGCACCGCCACCGGCAGGTCGTCGATCCACAGGCCGATGTGGTTCAGCGGCGTGGCATGCACCGCGGGCTTCTTCTCCGGGTCCATTGGCTGCATCAGATCGACCTCGACCTTGAACGGGCCGCTGCCGATGGCGCAGATGTCCTCATCCACGTTTTCGCGCTCGCTCTGGAAGGTGCCGGTCACCTCCAGCCCTAGCATGTCGACCCAGAGCTTCTGCAGGCGCTGCTTGTCGGGTCCGCCGATGGCGATCTGCTGGATGCCCAGCACCTTGAAGGGACGTTGTTGTGGTTCCATGAATCAGTGAATACCGTTGTTGAGTGAATGGGGAGCCCGCTCCAGCGTCCAGACGGTGGCCGGCGGCAGGTTGGCCCAGACGGACGCCGCGCGCCGCCAGCGCCAGCCGGGCGGAATGCCGTCAAACGGGCGCAGATGCGGCGACGCGTAGGTGTACTGGACCAGTCGGGAGTCGGGCTGGCGCGAGACCAGCGCCAGCATGGCGTCGATGCACAGGCGCGCCTCGTGCGCCGGCATGGACAACAGGGGCAGTGACGAGACCAGCGTCACCGGCATGTCGGCCCCGATGACCAGCCGGTCGACACGGGAAGCACAGTGGTTGAGCACCTCGACCTCGGGAAAAGCGATGCGCAGCAGGTCGGCGAAGTCGGCGTCGAGCTCGTAGACCACAAAGCGGTCCAGGGCCTGCGCAGCGATTGCCAGCCTGCGGGTGATGGCCCCGGTGCCTGCGCCCACCTCGATCAGCACCCGGGGTGCACCACGCAGCGCCTCGTCGCAGACCGCCTGGGCCAGTGCACGGGACGCGGGAGCAATCGCACCCACGCGCCGCGGATTGCGCAGACAGCCCAGAGCGAAAGCCAGACCATGGTCCATGCGAGACCCCTCAAAGCCAACGGGAATCGAAGGGTATCCCATTTCCACCGGGCTTGTCTGTGTGCCAGTGTGTTCGGCCGGGATCAGCCGAACTCGACGATCGGCTGGTCGACCACCAGCGATTCGCCCTTGGCGGCCAGCACCTTGGAGACCACGCCGTCGGCCGCGGCGAACAGCACGTTCTCCATCTTCATGGCCTCGATCACGGCCACGCGCTCGCCCGCCTGCACCTTCTGGCCCACCTGCACCGCCACGTCGACGAGCAGGCCGGGCATGGGCGAAAGCACGTACCGGCTCATGTCCGGTGGCGCCTTGAACGGCATCAGCCGGTGCAGCTCGGCCATGCGGGCGGACACCACCACGGTTTCGATGCGCGTGCCGTTGTGCTGCACCACCAGGGCCAGCGGGTTGCGCAGCGTGCCACGCTCCACCTGGGCGGTGAAGGGCTGACCGTTGCACGCGCCGGTGATGCAGACGTCGTTCAGGCGCGAAGGGCTGCTGATGGCAAAGCGCTTGCCCTCCACCGTGACCACCGCGGAACCGACCTGCCCCACCACCTCGTCCACGTGCACCGCCGTGTAGCGGTTTTCGCCGCCGGTCCCCAGCGTGATCACGCTGAAATCGTGGCCGACCTTGACGCCGTAACCCGGCAACTGGCCCGTCAGACCCGCTGCGCGCTCGCGCGACTTGCGGCGCACGAAAGCGGCCAGCGCCACCAGGAAATCGGCGTCGTCGTGCGGCACGTCCTCGGCACGGAAACCATGGGCGTAGTGCTCGGCGATGAAGCCGGTGTTGAAGTCACCCGACACGAACTTCGGGTGCGCCAGCAGCGCGGCCTGGAACGGGATGTTGCTGCTGATGCCGCGGATCACGAAGCCGTTGAGCGCTTCGCGCATCTTGACAATGGCTTCATTGCGGTCCTTGCCGTGCACGATGAGCTTGGCGATCATCGAGTCGTAGTACATCGGGATCTCGCCGCCATCGACCACACCCGTGTCCACGCGCACGCCGAACAGGTCGGCGGTGTTGGCCTGGTGCATGGTCTGCGCCGGCGGCTGGAAGCGCACCAGGCGGCCGGTGCTGGGCAGGAAGTTGCGGAACGGGTCTTCGGCGTTGATACGACACTCGATGGCCCAGCCGTTGCGCTGCACCTGGTCCTGCGTGATCGGCAACTGCTCGCCCGCGGCGACGCGGATCATCAGCTCCACCAGATCGACGCCGGTGATGCACTCCGTCACCGGGTGCTCCACCTGCAGGCGGGTGTTCATCTCCAGGAAGTAGAAGTCCTGGTCTTTGCCGACCACGAACTCCACCGTGCCGGCGCTCTGGTACTTCACCGCCTTGGCCAGGGCCACGGCCTGCTCGCCCATGGCCTTGCGCGTGGCGTCGGAGATGAAGGGCGACGGCGCCTCTTCGATCACTTTCTGGTGGCGGCGCTGGATCGAGCATTCCCGCTCGTTCAGATAAATCACGTTGCCGTGCGAATCGCCCAGCACCTGGATCTCGATGTGGCGCGGCTCCAGCACGTATTTTTCGATGAACACGCGGTCGTCGCCGAAGCTGTTGCGGGCCTCGTTGCGGCAGCTGGTGAAGCCTTCAAACGCTTCCTTGTCGTTGAAGGCCACGCGCAGGCCCTTGCCGCCGCCACCGGCCGAGGCCTTGATCATCACGGGGTAGCCGATGTCCTTGGCGATTTCCACCGCACGCTCTGCGGTTTCGATGGCGTCGTTCCAGCCC
>JAHIQV010000023.1 GCA_018903185.1 Gammaproteobacteria bacterium
CGCCTCATGATGCTCGGAACGCCCGGCGCTCCGCAAGCCCCGACGTCAAACCGCCAGGCCGGCGGCGAGCCCGCTGCGCACCGCGCCTTCCAGCGTGGCCGGGTAGGGGCCGTCCACGTAGTCGCCCGCGGCCCACAGGCCCGGTGCGATGGCCGCAGCCGGCCGCTGCAGGCCGGGCGTGCAGGCGAAAGTGGCGCGCTTTTCCACCACCGTCTGGATCGCCTGCAGGTTGTTCAAACCCAGCTGGTCCGCGGCTTGCTGCAACACGGCCGCCTGCAGCGCGTCGCGCTCACCCTCACTGGCGCTCACCACGAAGGCGAGAACGCCTTGTGTGGTCGCATCGTGCGGGTTGATCCGGCCGCGGTCGAACACGAACTGCGCCGGGGCCCGCCGTGCATCGGGATCGGCCGGCAGCGCCAGCATGGGCGCGGCCAGCCGTGCGCCGGGTGCCCAGGCATAGACGGTGGTGATGGCGGTGAACCGCAGCGCCTCGGCGTCGCGGGACCAGGCACCGAGCCGGCTGGCGGTGCCGGTGGTTCCCGCGTCGCCGGCATGCGAGGCGGCATGTGCCATGGCCTGTGCGGCCGTTCCCGCAGCCGTGGCCCAGATCACGCGGTCGAAGCTGTCGTTGCTTTCAAGGGTGTGCAGCTGCCACGCTTTGCCCTGAGGACGCAGGCCCAGCACGCGCTCGCCGGTGCGCAGGCGTGCGGTGCCCGGGTGGTGGGTCCGCAACCATTGCGCCGCCGCCTCGGGCATCAGCGCCGAGAGGTCGGTGCGCGGCAGCAGCAGGTTGGACGCACGCAGCCCCGCATGGCCCGCGCCAAACAGCGCATCGCGCATCACGTTTAGAAACACCTGGGCGCTGGCCTGCGCGCCGGGCAGGTTCAGCGCCGACACGCACAGCGGTTCGATCAACCCGTTCATCACCCGCGCAGGCAAGCCCGCGCAGAGCTGGGCCACCGTGAGCGAGGGCGTGCAGGCAAACCCGGACCGCTGCCAGCCCAGCGAAGCCCGGACCAGCGCCAGGCGCTCGCCCCAGGACCAGCCGCGCGCGCGGGCGATCGCCGCCAGCGCATCGAAGGGAGCCGGCCAGCGCGCCGCCCAGGCGGGCATCTGCAGGCCGCTGCCGTCCGGGTAGGGCAGGGCCAGCGGCAGGCTGAGCAGGGCCTGGTCCAGGTCCATGCCCACCCGTTGCATGAGTGCCAGCGACTGGCTGTAGGCACCGATCAGGATGTGCTGCCCGTTGTCGAGCGTGAGCGGCAAACCATCGGGCCGCAAGGCGGGCAGCGCGCGGGCACGGCCACCCAGGGCGCGGGTGGCTTCGAACACGGTCACGTCGGCGCCCGCATCGGCCGCCGCCACGGCCGCGGCCATGCCGGCCCAGCCTGCGCCGACGACAGCCAGCCGGGTGTTCAAAGGCGACCCAAGGCTTGCACCTTCCAGGCCAGCCAGAACTTGCGCAGCGGCGTCAGGCTCACGCGCCGGGTCAGCACCAGCAGCGGGTCGGCGGCGATTTCCTGCAGCAGCGTGCGGTAGATGCTGGCCATCATCAGGCCGGGTTTCTGCGCCCGGCGGTCGGCTTCGGGCAACAGGGCCAGGGCTTCGTCGTAGGTCTTGAGGGCACGCTCGCACTGGAACTTCATCAAGGCCTGAAAGCGGCGCTGGAAATCGGCAACGTCCATGCCCGGCGCGGCGCCGCGTTTGAGCAGCTCGTGCGCCTTCACGTCGAAACGCTGCAGCTCGTTCACCGGCAGGTAGATGCGGCCACGCGCCGCGTCTTCGCCGACGTCGCGGATGATGTTGGTGAGCTGGAACGCCAGGCCCAGCTGGTGGGCGTAGGTGGTGGTCTGCGCCTGGGTCTGGCCGAAGATGCGGGCCGCCACTTCACCCACCACACCGGCCACCAGGTGGCAGTACTGCTGCAGGTTGGCGAAGTCGAGGTAGCGGTTCTGGTCCAGGTCCATCTGGCAGCCGTCGATCACGGCCAGCAGGTGCCGTGCTTCGATGCCGTAGGTGGCGGTGTGCGGCATCAGCGCCTGCATCACCGGGTGGTTCTTCTCGCCGGCAAAGGCCTGCGCCACCTCGCTTCGCCACCAGGCCAGCTTGGTCTGCGCCACGCCGGGGTCGCTGACTTCGTCGACCACGTCGTCCACCTCGCGGCAGAAAGCGTAAAACGCCGTGATGGCGGTGCGGCGCTCGGGCGGGAGGAAGAGAAAGGCGTAATAAAAGCTGCTGCCCGAAGCGGCGGCTTTTTGCTGGACGTAGTCTTGGGGATTCATGGGCTCAGGCGGGGTTGACTGAGTGTAATCAGCCCCGCGAGCGGGGCCTGGCGGGCTGGGGGTCCGTGCTCAGTCCGCCGCGGGCCGCTGCCAGTGCCACCAACGGCGTGCCGGGCGGGCGGTTTTCGGGCGCATGAAAACGAGATACAGCAGCGGCACCACGAACAGGGTGAGCACGGTCGAGAACGCCAGGCCCCAGACGATGCTCGCCGCCACCGGGCCCCAGAGCAGGCTCTGGCCGCCGATGCCGAAGGCGAGCGAGAACAGGCCGCCAATGGTGGTGGTGGTGGTGATCAGGATCGGCACCACGCGCCGGCGGCTCGCCTGGATGATGGCGTGGATGGTGCTCATGCCACGCTGCAGGCGGTCGTTGGCGGCGTCGATCAGCACGATGGCCGAGTTCACCGCGATGCCGGTGAGCGCGATCACGCCGTAGAGCGTGTAGAGCGAGAGCGGGTTGTTCGAGATCGCCAGGCCAAACGCCACGCCGGTGAAGGCCAGCGGCACGGTCACCAGGATCATCAGCGGCTGCCAGTAGCTCTTGAACTGCGCCGCCAGGATCAGGTAGATCAGGCCCACGCCGAGCAGGAACAGCACCTGCATAGCGTCCAGGCTCTCTTCGATGTCTTCGAGCTCGCCCGAGAAGTCGAGGTCGATGCCGGGGTGCTGCGCGCGTATCTGCTCCCACCCGGCCTTGACGATGTCGTTGGCCACCGTGGTGTCGGTGATTTCCTTGTCCAGGTTGGCCTCCACCGTGGTGGTGCGGCGCATGTTGTAGTGGCGGATGAAGCCGCGGCCCGGCGTGGCCTCGGACTGCACCAGCGCACCGAGGCGCGTGGTCTGCCCGTTCGGCAGGGCAATGGGTTCGTCGAGCAGGCTGGCCGGATCGGTGCGCAGGTTGTCGGCGCCGCGCAGCGCCTGGTCGGAGCGCACGCGCAGCTCGATCTTGTCGCCGCCGTCTCGGGTGAACGCCACCACTTCGCCGTCCACATTCAGGCGCACCAGGCGCGCCACCTGGGCGGCGTTCAGGCCGGCGTCGCGCACGGCGTCGCGGTCCAGCGTGAGCTGCAGCTGGTTGCGCCCCGGCAGGTTGTCGTCCTGCACGTCCTTGGCGCCCGGGATGGTGGCCACGATGCTCTTGAGGGCATCGGCCGCGCGCTGGATCTGGTCGAAGTCGTCGCCGCGCACCTTGACGCTGATGGCCTTGCCCGCCGGCGGTCCGCCGGAAAGCACGGTGAAACTCTTGCGCCCCGGGCCGGGCAGGGTCTCGATGGTCTGGCGCATGTCCTCGACCACGGTGGTGACTTCGCGGGCGCTGTCGGTGCGCGGGTTGAGCGAGACGAACACCTGGCCATAGAGATCGCCATAGACCGGCTCGGTCTCGGTGAACTTGAGCCCGGCGGTGGACGTGACCGCACGCGCTTCACCCTCCAGGCCCACGCCGCGCAACTGTTCGCGCACCACGGCTTCCACGCGCTGGGTTTCGAGCAGCGTGTCTTCGAGTGATGCGGTCGGTGGCATGTCCACGTTCACATAAAACGCGCGGATCGGGTCGAAGGCAAAAAACTGCACCCGGATGATCCCGGTGGTCAGCAGGGCCACGGCGGCCATCACCGCGGCAAGACCCAGCAACGCAAAACGTTTGGGTCGGCGCAGCGCATAACCCAGCCACTGGCCGTAGCGCAGGCGGATGCCGCGGTTGAAGCGTTCGCGCCAGGCCTGCACGCGTGAAGGGCGGTCAAAGCGCACGCCGATGGCGCTCACGTGCACCGGCATCATCCAGAAGGCTTCGATCAGCGAGATCGCCAGCGCCATCGTGACCACGAACGGGATCACGAACATGAACTTGCCCATGATGCCGGGCAGCAGCATCAGCGGCAGGAAGGCCGCCATGGTGGTGGCCACCGAGGCGACCACCGGCTTCCACACTTCGGCGATGGCGTCCAGACTGGCCGCGAGGGCCTCCTGACCGCGTTGCATGCGGTAGTAGATGGACTCGACCACCACCACCGCGTCGTCCACCAGCATGCCCAGGGCGATCACCACACCCAGCAGCACCGAGACGTTGACCGTGTGGTCCAGGGTGCCCAGCACGGCGAAGGTACCGAGCAGCGAAAACGGGATGCCCATCGTCACCAGCAGGCCGATGCGCCAGCCCAGGAAAACCCAGCACACCGCCAGCACCATGAACATGCCGACCAGGGCGTTGGTTTCCATC
>JAHIQV010000216.1 GCA_018903185.1 Gammaproteobacteria bacterium
ATCACGCTCAACCGTCCGGACGCCCTCAACAGTTTCACGCGCCAGATGCACCGCGAGCTCTGGGCTGCGCTGGACCGCGCCGAAGCCAACCCGGTGATCCGCGCGATGGTGCTCACCGGCGCGGGTCGCGGCTTCTGCGCCGGTGCCGACCTCGCCGAATTCGACTTCGAGCCCGGCCCCGATCTCGTCAAACGTGCCGATCCCGGGCCGGTGATCGATCAGGCTTTCAACCCCACGGCACGGCGCATCCAGTCGCTGCGGTTCCCGGTGATCGCCGCCGTCAACGGCGTGGCCGCGGGCGCGGGCGCCTCGCTGGCCATGACCTGCGACATCGCGATCGCCGCGCCCGGCGCGAGCTTCATCCAGGCCTTCAGCAAGATCGGGCTGATCCCGGACGCCGGCGGTAGCTGGTTCCTGGTGGAGCGGCTGGGCCTGGCGCGCGCCATGGCGTTGGCCATGACGGGCGACAAGCTGCCCGCCGCGCAGGCGAAAGAATGGGGAATGATCTGGGACGTGCAGGACGATTCGCTGGCCGCCGCGCTGGCTGTTGCCGAGAAGCTGGCCGTGATGCCGACCAGGGCTCTGGTCGCCACGCGCGCGCTGCTGCGCGACGCCGGCACCCGCACGCTGAACCAGCAACTCGACGTGGAGCGCGACACGCAGTCGGCGCTGGGCGCCACGCACGATTACATCGAAGGCGTGATGGCGTTCCGCCAGAAGCGCCCGGCGCAGTTCAAGGGGGAATGAATGAGCATGACGCCGCTAGAACGCGCCGCCAAGGTCGGTGAATCCATGTTCGCCGTGGACGTGGCGGCCCGCGAGACCATGGGCATCGAACTGGTCAGCGTGGAGCCCGGGCGTGCCGTGCTGCGCATGGCCGTCAAGCCGCTGCACCTCAACGGCCACCAGATCTGCCACGGTGGCTTCATCTTCACGCTGGCCGACACGACCTTTGCTTACGCCTGCAACAGCTACAACCGGAACGCGGTGGCGGCGGGCTGCAGCATCGAGTTCCTCAAGCCCGGCCAGGACGGCGACGTGCTGACCTGCGAAGGCGTGGAGCAGACGCTGCAGGGCCGGCACGGCATCTACGACATGAAGGTCAGTAACCAGAAGGGTGAGGTGATCGCGATGTTCAGAGGCAAGAGTGCGGTGATTCCCGGGCAGGTCTTTCCCGAAGAGGTGCAGGCATGAACCACTTCCCGCTGGAACCGATCGAAAAAGCCAGCATCGACGAGCTGCGGGGCTTGCAGCTCAAGCGCCTGCAGGGCACGCTGCGCCACGCCTACGCGAACTCGCCGGTCTACAAGGCCAAGTTCGACGAAGCCGGCGTGCACCCGGACGACTGCCGTTCACTCGCCGACCTGGCCAAATTCCCTTTCACCACCAAGAAAGACCTGCGCGACAGCTACCCCTTCGGCATGTTCGCCGTGCCGCGCGAGCGCTGCGCGCGCATCCACGCCAGCAGCGGCACGACCGGCAAACCGACCGTGGTGGGCTACACGCTGAAGGACATCGACACCTGGTCCAACGTGGTGGCGCGCAGCATCCGCGCCAGCGGCGCGCGGCCGGGCGACATGGTGCACGTGAGCTACGGCTACGGCCTGTTCACCGGTGGCCTGGGCGCGCATTACGGCGCCGAGAAGCTGGGCCTGACGGTGGTGCCCTTCGGCGGCGGCCAGACCGAGCGCCAGGTGCAGCTGATGCAGGACTTCCGGCCCGACATCATCATGGTCACACCGAGCTACATGCTGGCCATCGCCGACGAATTCGAGCGCCTGGGCCTGGACCCGCGCGAGAGCAGTCTGCGCATCGGGATCTTCGGCGCCGAACCCTGGACCAACGACATGCGCGTGGCGATCGAAGCGCGCATGAACATCGATGCGGTGGACATCTATGGCCTGTCGGAAGTGATGGGCCCGGGTGTGGCCAACGAGTGCGTCGAGACCAAGGACGGACCGACGATCTGGGAAGACCACTTCTACCCCGAGATCATCCACCCCGAGACCGGCGAGCCGGTGGCCGACGGCGAGATGGGCGAGTTGGTGTTCACCAGCCTGACCAAGGAGGCGCTGCCCATCATCCGCTACCGCACGCGCGACCTCACGCGCCTGCTGCCGGGCACGGCGCGCACCATGCGCCGCATGGAAAAGATCACCGGCCGCAGCGACGACATGATGATCGTGCGCGGGGTCAACGTGTTCCCGACGCAGATCGAGGAACTGATCCTGAAACGACCCGAGCTCAGCGCGCACTACCAGTGTGTGCTCACGCGCGAAGGCCATCTGGACACCCTGTCGGTGGTGGTCGAGACGCGCCCGGGCCTCGCGCCCGAGAGCATCGAGGCGCGCTCCGCGGCCGAACGGCTGCGTCACGAGGTCAAGGTGTTTGTGGGCAGCAGCGTCGAGGTGGTGCTCAAGCCCGAGGGCGGCGTGGAGCGCAGCCAGGGCAAGGCCAAGCGCGTGGTGGATTTGCGGCCGAAGTAGCGGCCCCCCGCGCTCCGCCGCTGCGCGGGTCGCTGCCCCCCCCAAGCGTCACATCGACTGCGTCGCTGCACCGGGGCTCCGCCGCTGGCCGGCGGCGGGTTGACTTGCGGTCAGACTGCCGAAGCCAGCCAGGATTTGAGCAGGCTGGCATCGCCCACTGCCAGCCGCATCGCCTGTGTGGGTTCCGGCCAGACCAGCGGGCAGCGCAGCAAGCGTTTGTCGCGCGCGATCAGCGCGGTCAGGCGCTGGCGCTGGCCGCGCAGCAGGGCCACCTCGTCGAGTTTCCGGATGCGCCAGGCTTCAGCCGGCTGGCCGCGTTTTGCAGGGGGCAGTTCCACGCCCAGCCATTCGTCGCCAGCGGCCATGCCGGCGGCCTCGGCCGCGCCGCCGCGCAAAACGGTCTTGAGCGTGAGGCCGCCCGATTCGCTCACGCGCAGCCCCAGCTGCTGGGCCAGCGGGGCCTTGTCGTTGATGACCTTGGCACCGTGCTGCTGCAGCAGCGCCCGCACGGGCAGATCGGACGTGCCGTGCACCCAGTCGCGCAGTTCGCGGTCGAAGGCACGCCCGCCCAGGCGCTTGAGGGCGCGGGCAAAGTCGGCCTCGCGCATCGGGCCGCCCTGACAGCTGAGCCAGAGCTCGCGCATCACTTCGTCGAGGTTGCTGTGGCCCTCGGCGCGCAGCGTGAGGTCGAAACACATCGCCACCAGCGCACCCTTGGTGTAGTAGCTCACCGTGGCGTTGGGCGTGTTCTCGTGGATGCGGTAGTACTTCATCCAGGCGTCGAAGCTGGCCTGGGCGGCGGTCTGCACCTGCTGGCCGGGCGTCTGTTGCACCTGGTTGACGGTCTTCATCACCAGCTGGAGGTAGGTGGCGTCGTCGATCAGGCCGGCGCGTCGCAGGATCAGGTCGTCGTAGTAGCTGGTGAAACCTTCGAAGAACCAGAGCAGCTCGGTGTAGTTTTCCTGGTTGTAGTCGTAGCGCTTGAACTCGGCCGGGCGCAGGCGCTTGACGTTCCAGGTGTGGAAATATTCGTGGCTGATCAGGCCGAGCAGCGTGGTGTAGCCATCGGTGGCCTTGAGCGCCGGTGCTTTTTCATCCTTGACCAACAGCTTGGGCAGGTCGGTGCGCTGGCAGATCAGCGCGGTGCTGTTGCGGTGTTCCAGCCCGCCATAGCCTTCGCCGCTGGCGTGCATCATGAAGAGGTAGTTTTTGAACGGTGCTTCGCCGCCGGTGCCGTGCCAGAAGCCGATCTGCGCTTCGCAGATGCGGCGCGTGTCGGCCAGCAGGCGTTCGCCGTCGAACCAGCCGCCTGCGCCGCTGACCACGAAGCGGTGCGGCACGCCGTGGGCCACGAACTCGCCGCTCCAGAACGTGCCCAGCTCCACCGGGCAGTCGGCGAGTTCGTCGTAGTCCTGCGCGGTGTAGTGGCCGAAGCTGTTGCCGTCCACGTCGCTGGCGGTCAGACCGGTGGCGACCCGCCAGCCCGCGGGTGCCTGTCCGGGAACAAGTTCCAGGCCTTGCGCCTGGTCTTCCTGTCCGATCACCCGCAGGCACAGGCTGGTGGCGTTGAAGAAACCGCGCGTGCTGTCGAGGAAGGCGGTGCGCACCGAGGCATCGAACGCGTAGACCTCGTAGCGCAGCACGAGCGCTTGACCGGCTTCGGCCGTCACCTGCCAGCTGTTCTTGTCGAGCTGGCGCAGCGGTACCGGTTCACCGCCCTGGGTGGCCTGCAGGTGCTGCAGGTGTTGCGAGAACTCCCGCACCAGGTAGCTGCCCGGTATCCACACCGGCAGGCTCAGGCGTTGGCGCGGCGCCGGGTGATCGATCTCCAGCGTGATGGCGAACAGATGGGCTTGCGGGCTCAGCACCTCGACGCGGTAGCGGACGGCGGGCTTCTCTGCGGCTGTTGAGACCGCTTTGGCGCGCGGGGAGGTCCGACGGGGGAGGTTCATGGAAGTCCGTTCACAGGGCACCAGCGCCCACAAAACAACTGAGCGCCGCCACCGCCGAGAGACGGAAGCGCAGGGTCAGCCAGGCCTGCAGGCCGGCGTGGGTGTAAAGCGTGCGGTCGGCCAGGTAGCTCAGCACCAGCACGAAGCCCAGCCAGGGCAGACCGGCGAACGGCGGCATGAGCACGCCGGGCCAGGCCAGCAGCGAGGGCACGATGCCCCAGAGAAAGTGGTTGCGCTGGGCGTGGTGCGGGC
>JAHIQV010000217.1 GCA_018903185.1 Gammaproteobacteria bacterium
AGCACCTGCTGGCGGCCACCTTCCGGGTCTACATGCTCGGCTTCCAGCCGGGTTTCCCGTACATGGGTGGCGTGCCGCCCGAGCTGCACATGCCTCGCCTGCCGGCGCCGCGCCAGAAGGTGCCCGCGCAATCGCTGGCCGTGGCCGGCGAGATGTGCGCGGTCTATCCGTGGGAAAGTCCCGGCGGCTGGAACCTGCTGGGCCGCACACCGGTGGTGCTGTTCGACCTGCGCCACGCCGAGCAGCCGGCCCTGCTCGCGGCCGGCGACGAGGTGCGGTGCCACGCCGTGGACCGTGCCACCCACGACCGACTGTCCGCCGAGATCGCTCGTGGGCTGCCACGCGCAACGTTTCTGAAGGCACCCGAGCGATGAGCGGCCTGCTGGAAATCGTGCAACCCGGCATCGGCACCACCGTGCAGGACCGCGGCCGCGCGGGCCACCGGCACCACGGCATGCCGCTCTCCGGCTGGCTCGACGGACCGCTGGCACGTGCCGCCAACGCCCTGCTCGGCAACCCGCCTGACGCCGCCGTGCTGGAACTGCGCGGCATGGGCACCGTGCTGCGCGTGAAGGCCGGGCCGGTGCGCGTGGCACTGGCGGGCCGCATCGGTGGCACCTGCCAGCGCGGCGACGGCGGCCGCAGCGCCCTGCCCGCCTGGCACAGCGTCACGCTGCGCGAGGGCGACCAGTTGCTGCCCGGCCCGGCCGAAAGCGGCTGTGCCTACCTGGCCGTGGCTGGCGGACTGCGCCTGGACCCACAGCTGGGCAGCCGCTCCAGCTACTGGCGTGCCGGGCTGGATGGCGTGCTGGGCCGTGCTTTCCAACCGGGCGATCAACTGCCCTGCGGCGCCTGGCTGCTCGCGGATCCCAGGGAGTGGCGCTGCCGTTCTCCGTGGACCACCAGCGAGGGCCCGGTGCGCGTGCTGCCCGGCCCGCAGCAGGATCATTTCACCGCCGACGCCATCGCGTTGTTCCTGAGCCAGGACTGGGAAGCCACCGCCGCGCAGGACCGCATGGGCCTGCGCTTCCAGGGCGAACCGCTGGCGCACGTCAACGCTGCGGCGGCGGACATCGTGTCCGACGGCGTCACGCCGGGCGCGATCCAGGTGCCAGCCAACGGACAACCCATCGTGCTGCTCGCCGACGGCCAGACCGTGGGCGGCTACCCCAAGATCGCCACCGTGATCAGCGCCGACCTGCCGCGGCTCGCGCACCTGAAGCCCGGCATCCGCGTGCGCTTTGAAGCCGTGAGCCACGAAGCGGCGCACCGCGCCTTGCTGGACGAACATCAACGCTGGCAACGCTGGCTCGCCTCGCGCGAGATCTATTTGCCACCGGGCACGGTGGACGAAGCCGCACTCTACGCATCCAATCTGATCGACGGCATGCAACGTGCCGACCCCTGACCAGGAGCCCCTCATGAACCCAACCAGCATCAACCTCAACGCCGACCTCGGCGAAAGCTTCGGCGCCTGGCGCATGGGCGACGACGCGGCGCTGCTGCGGGTGATTGGCAGCGCCAACATCGCCTGCGGATTTCACGCGGGCGACCCGGTGGTCATGCGCGACACCGTGCGCCTGGCGCTGGCCAACGGCGTGAGCCTGGGCGCGCACCCGGCGTTCCCGGACCTGCAGGGTTTCGGCCGCCGCGCCATGCAGCTGTCGGTTAAGGAGCTGGAAGCCACCATCCTCTACCAGGTGGGCGCGCTGCAGGCCATGGCCGCGGCCGAAGGCGGCCGTGTCACGCACGTCAAGCCGCACGGCGCGCTCAACAACATCGCCTGCGCCGACGCCAACGTGGCCGCCACCGTGGCACGCGCCGTGCGCGCACTGGACCGCGAGCTCATCCTGCTCGCGCCCGCCCTCTCGGCGCTGGAAGCGGCCGGCGAGGCGGCGGGCCTGCGCGTGGGCCGGGAGGTGTTTGCCGACCGGACCTACCAACAAGACGGCCAGCTCACACCCCGCTCACAGCCCGGCGCCGTGCTGCACGACGCCCCCGCCTGCGTGCAGCACGTGCTGCGCATGCTCGACGCGCAAGGCATCGTCACCGCCGACGGCCAGCGCCTGCCCACCCCCATTCACAGCATCTGCGTGCACGGCGACGGGCCCGACGCTGTGGCCTCGGCGCAGCAGATCCGCCTCGCGCTGGAGAAGGCGGGATTTCAGCTCGCCCCGCTGACCGCGCTGGTCTGAGAGGCTGAGAGTCTTTCGTCCGTGTCCGCCTTGCACGCCAAAACGGCCCAGCTCGTCGTTGCAAATGCTCGCCGTAGCCCGGGCTACGGCTGTGCTTTGCGCCTAGATCCGGGCCGTTCTGGCGCGCCTTTCAGGCCCGGCCAAAAAACGCTCGGCCTCTGAACCCCGGGGTTGGGCTGGGTATCATCAAAGCCCCTCACCCAACCCTCTCCCGCTGCCGGGAGGGGGCGCCGGTCCACAACGCACCGGCACAACCCAAGGAATTCCGTGTTCAAGAATGTAACGATCTACCGCATCGCGCCCGGCTGGACGGCGACGCTGGAGTCGATGGAAGCCGCGCTCGACGCGGCCCGTTTTGTGCCCTGTGGTGCCACGCAGGACAAGGCCGTGGGCTGGGTCGAGCCGCGCGGCGAGGCGCACGGCCCGCTGGTCGAGTCCGTGGCCGGCCAGCGCATCCTCAAGCTGATGATCGAGAGCAAGGCCGTGCCCGGCTCGGTCGTGCGCGAGAAGGCGGACGAAGAAGCCGAACACATCGAAGCCACCACCGGACGCAAGCCCGGCAAGAAGCAGATGAAAGAGCTGCGCGAAGACGCGCTGCTGTCCCTGCTGCCCCAGGCCTTTCCGCGCCGCATGGGCGTGTGGGTCTGGATCGACCTGGCCAACGGCCTGCTGGTCACCGACGCCAGCAGCCAGGGCAAGCTCGACGAGCTGGTGACCGCCCTGGTCAACGTCTTCAACGACCTGTCCCTCACCCTGCTGCAGACCGCGATCACGCCACAGACCGCGATGACCTCGTGGCTCTCGGCCCCGGTGTCCGACGAAGACGAAGGCGGCGCACCGGGTGGCTTCTCGGTCGAGCGCGAGTGCGAACTGAAATCGGGCGACGAAGAGAAGTCGGTCGTGAAGTTCACCCGCCACAACCTCGCCACCGACGAGGTGCGCAAGCACATCACCGAGGGCAAGCTGCCCACGCGCCTGGCCATGAGCTGGGAAGGCCGCATCGGCTTCGTGCTCACCGAGTCCATGCAGCTCAAGAAACTCGCGTTCCTCGAAGGCGTGTTCGACGACCGCGCCGCCGACGGCGAAAGCGGCTTCGACACCGACGTGGCACTGAGCACCGGCGAGCTGAACAAGCTGATCCCGGAACTCATCGAAGCCCTGGGCGGCGAGATCGTGCCCGGCATGGCGCTGCCCGATGCGCCAACAGCCGCGCCGGCCAAACCCAAACAGGAAGCCGTCACCGCCGTGGGCGACGACGAAGACCCACCGTTTTGATCCCCCACTGAGCCATGCTGCAAGTGATCGCCATCAGCCTCGGTGCCAGCATCGGCGCGCTCTCGCGCTGGCAGCTCAGCCTGTGGCTCAACCAGGGCCACGCGGTGTTGCCCTGGGGCACGCTCACGGCGAACTGGACCGGGGCCTGGCTGGTGGGCGTGGCGGTGGTGTTCTTCCAGAGCCAGACGCAGCTCGACCCGGCCTGGCGGCTCGCCATCGTGACCGGGTTTCTGGGCGCGTTGACCACGTTTTCCACCTTCTCGGTGGAGGTGGTGAGCATGCTGCAACACGGCCGCTGGCTGCTGGCCACCGGTACCGCGGGCCTGCACCTGTTCGGCTCGCTGCTGCTCACCGTGCTCGGCATGAAGATGGCGGGCTGGTGGTGGGCCCCGGCCTGACCCCGACCCGTTGAAAACCCGAGCGGCCACGCCCGCCAGGCCTGGGTGCGCTATCGCACAGACGCCCCCGCGCCATGCGCCCAGATTGGACTCCCCACAAGTTACAGCCGGGGGTTGACCATGATTTGGATTCGCAAGGGGCAGGCGCCCGCCTCCTTGGCACGGGCGCAGTTCGCGGAGCGCTTCCGGGCCTCGTTCATGGACCCGGCCTTCCGTGCCGAGGATTCGTCCATCGACCGGCTGGAAGCCATCGCCTGGGCCGCCTTCAGCGAAGGCCGCAAAGCACCCTCGACGCACCAGGCCGGCAATGGCTACGCGGACCCGGACTACCAGCTGTCCGACGAATGGGTGGCCACCAAAGAGCGGCTGGATGCCGCCCAATTGCAGTGGGCCGACCCGGCCACGCCTTCGCGCGTGCTGCTGGTCTGCGGCTCGGCGCGCAACGACGGCACCTGCCCGGGTGAAATCTCCAAGAGCTTTCGACTGGTGGAAACGGCCCGCGAGGTGCTGGAGCCGCTGGGCATGCAGACCGACCTGCTGGACCTGAGCCTGCTCACCTCCGAATACGGCCTGAACATCCACCCCTGCAAGGGCTGTTTGTCCACCGCCATGCCGCTGTGCCACTGGCCCTGCAGCTGCTACCCCAACCACGCGCTGAACCAGACCAGCGACTGGATGGCCGAGATCTACGAGCGCTGGACCTCGGCCCACGCGGTGCTCATCGTCACCCCGGTCTACTGGTACCAGAGTCCGAGTCCGCTCAAGCTGATGATGGACCGCATGGTGTGTGCCGATGGCGGCAACCCCGACCCCACCACCACCGCAGGCAAAAACGCCGCCAAGGCCAAAGCCCTGGAGATGGCCGGCTGGAGCTACCCACAACACCTGGCCGGCCGTGCCTACGGCGTGCTGGTGCACGGCGACGTGGCCGGCATTGAAGGCGCCCGGCGATCCTTGTGTGACTGGCTGGACTGGATGGGGTTCATCGACGCTGGCGTGATGGCCCGGCTGGACCGCTACATCGGCTACTACGAACCCTATGCCAACAGCCACGAAGCCCTGGACCGGGACGAGGACCTCCATGAAGAAACCCGCAACGTGGCGCGTGCGGTGGCCAAGGCAGTGGTCGAACTGCGCGCCGGCCGGCTGCAGACCGCACAGCCCCACCTGAAACGTCCCCGGCCCAAGTAGCGCAGAGGGCCGTGGCCCACACCCCGCCGGCTGCCACCGCAGCAGCCAGTCGACCGCGCTCTGCGCGCCGACGCCGGTCCTGACAACCTCACGCAACCACCCCGCGCGGGCGACCACGGGACAGCATTCATTGATCCAGATCAAACGTTCTTAAATATGCATTTCATTTGAATGATATCGGACTTATAGTCCGCGCATGTCCAGTTTTCAGCACCCCCAACGAGCCCGCCAGCGCTGGGTCTTGTTGTGCCTGCTGCTCTGCTGGGGCATCGTTTTTGCATCACCGCTGTTGACCCACCGCGGCATGACGGAGGTTTGCAGCGGCAGTGGCGTCAAGTGGGTCGATGCCGACGACAGCCCGGACTCGGTGCCTGTCCCGACGCTGGATTGCGCCCTGTGCCTGCCGCCGTTCCTGCCCACGCCAACGGCACACCCATCGTTCACCGAACGGCACACCCACCACACGCTGACGGCGTGTGCCGAGCGTCGTGCGCACACCTCTCCCGCGGCCATGCCACCTCCCGCGCGTGGCCCACCCCTTTTCCAAACCCAAACCCAAAAGGTTCACACATGAAAAGCGACAGCAGCTTGCCCTCCAAAGACACCACCGCATGGGGTCGCCGACGTTTCCTGAACACCGCCGCACTGGCGGGACTGACGATGGGCGCCGCGGCCTGCACCGAAAAAGAATCCGGTGCCGGCAACGCCCCCGCCGCAGCGCCGGCCGCGGCCCCCGATGCCGCACACAGCAGCGCCAACGCCACGCACCTCAAGCCCGGTGAGCTCGACACCTACTACGGTCTGTGGAGCGGTGGCCACACCGGCGACATGCGCGTGCTCGGCATGCCCTCGGGTCGCGAACTGCTTCGCATCCCCTGCTTCGTGCCCGACGCCCTGGTGGGCTGGGGCATCACCAACGAGTCCAAGGCGATCATGGGCACCAAGCCCAATGGCGCGCTGCGCCACACCGTGGGCGACACCCACCACACGCACGCCTCGTACAAGGACGGCAACTACGACGGCCGCTACGCCTGGATCAACGACAAGATCAACAGCCGCATCGCGCGCATCCGTCTGGACTATTTCATCTGCGACAAGATCACGCAGCTGCCCAACGTGCAGGGCTTCCACGGCATCTTCCCCGACAAGCGCGACCCGGTGGACCCCGCCATCAACTACACCACGCGCGTGTTCTGCGGCGGCGAGTTCGGCATTCCGCTGCCCAACGCCGGCACCGAGGACGCGGCCAAATACCGTTCGCTGTTCAGCTGCGTCGATGCCGAAACCATGGAAGTGCGCTGGCAGGTGCTGATCGACGGCAACTGCGACCTGGTGGCCACGTCCTACGACGGCAAGCTCGCCGCGTCGAACCAGTACAACACCGAGATGGGCGCGAGGTACGAGGACATGATGTCCGCCGAGCGCGATGCCTGCATCTTCTTCAACATCGCCCGCATCGAAGCGGCGGTGAAGGCCGGCAAGTTCAAGACCTTCGGCAGCTCCAAGGTGCCCGTGGTGGACGGCACGCACGAAGCCAACCAGGACCCGACGGCCGCGCTGACCGCCTACGTGTCGGTGCCCAAGAACCCGCACGGCGTCAACGCCAGCCCGGACCAGAAGTACTTCATCTGCGCCGGCAAGCTCTCGCCCACCGCCACGGTGATCGAGCTGGCCAAGGTGCTGGAATGGTTCGACGGCAAGATCGAGAAGCTGGACGACGCCATCGTGGCCGAGGTCGAGATCGGCCTGGGCCCGCTGCACACCGCCTTTGACGGCCGTGGCAACGCCTACACCACGCTGTTCCTGGACAGCCAGATCGTGAAATGGAACGTGGACGCCGCGATCAAGTTCCACGCCGGCGACAAGGCCGCCAAGTACGTGGTCGACCGCCTGGACGTGCAGTACCAGCCGGGCCACATCAACGGCTCGCAGTCGGAGACCATTGCCGCCGACGGCAAGTACCTGGCCGTGGGCTGCAAGTTCTCGAAAGACCGTTTCCTGCCGGTGGGTCCGCTGCACGCCGAGAACGAGCAGATCATCGACATGTCGGGCGAGAAGATGGTGCTGCTGGCCGACCACCCGGTGCGCGGCGAACCGCACGACTTCATCATCTTCAAGCGCGACCTCGTCAAGCCCAAGCAGGTCTATTCGCTCGACGATTTCCCGAACGCCGTCAAGGACCCGAAGGACTCGGGCGTGGTGCGCAACGGCAAGAAGGTGACCGTGAAGATGACGTCGCAGGCCCCGGCCTTCTCGCTGCGCGAGTTCAAGGTGAAGGCGGGTGACGAGGTCACGCTGATCCTGACCAACCTGGACAAGATCGAAGACCTGACGCACGGCTTCGCGATCCCGAACCACGACGTCAACTTCATCGTCAACCCGGGCGAAACCGCCTCGGTCACCTTCACGGCGGGCGAGCCCGGCGTGTACTGGTGCTACTGCACGCACTTCTGCCACGCCCTGCACCTGGAGATGCGCACCCGCATGATCGTGGAGGCGTAAGCCTTCAAAACCTCCCCCCGGGGAGGTCCTGCTTTGCCAGGTCCGATGCCC
>JAHIQV010000218.1 GCA_018903185.1 Gammaproteobacteria bacterium
AGCGCTACCAGGACCAGCAGCGCCGTCTGGAAATGAGCGTGGACGCGCTGCGAGAACACGTGCGCCAGACGCTCGCCAAAGGCCCGCCGCGCCTGGCCCAGCTCGCTGCGCTCGACGCGGTGCTGGGCGAGATGCTGGGCGGGCGAGAGCAGCGCCTGTTGAACAACGTGCCTGCTTTTTTGAAGCTGCGGTTCACCGAACTGCGCCGCCAGCCGTTGACCGCCGAAAACAACTGGCTGGCCACCTTCAACACCGAGCTGGAGCAGACCCTGCTCGCCGAACTCGACCACCGTCTGCAGCCAGTCGCCGGAATGATCGAATCCATTTCCCATGAGCCCTGAAGCCACCCCCATGAACCGTTCCACCAACGCTCCCTTGCTCATCGGCGCCTTCCTGCTCGGCCTCTTCGCCATCGCCTGGGTGGGCGTCGGCTTTGTCGGCACCAGCAGCTGGCTTGCCCTGGGCATGACGGTGGCCATTGCCGTCGCCTTCCTGGTGGGTGCACTCGAAATCCGCCGTTTCCGCAGCGCCAGCACCGGCCTCGCCCAGGCGCTCGCCCACATCCCGCAGCCGCTGGGCAACCTTGCCGACTGGCTCGCCCGCGTGCCCGCGCCGCTGCAGAACGCCGTGCGCCAGCGCGTCGAGAGCGGGCGCGGCGCATTGCCCGGCCTGTCGCTCACGCCCTACCTCATCGGTCTGCTGGTGATGCTCGGCATGCTCGGCACCTTCCTCGGCATGGTGGTCACCTTCAAGGGCGCCGTGTTCGCGCTCGAAGGCTCGGCCGATCTGGGCGCCATCCGTGGCGCGCTGGCCGCGCCCATCAAGGGCCTGGGCATATCGTTTGGCACCTCGGTGGCCGGTGTGGCCAGCTCGGCCATGCTGGGTCTCATGTCGGCCATCGCCCGCCGCGAGCGTTTGGATGTGGCCCGCGCGCTGGAGCAACACACCGCCGGCGCGCTGCGCCCCTTCACCGCCGCCTTCATCGCGGCAGAAAACCGCGATCACACCTTCGCCGCCCTGCAGCGCCAGGCCGACGCGCTGCCCCAGGTGGTCACGCAGCTGCAGGCGCTGATGGAGCAGGTGGAGCGCCGCCACCAGAAGCTGGACGAACAGCTCACAGCGCGGCAGGACCAGTTCCACCGCGAAGCCGCCGCCGCGTACACCGGCCTCGGCCAGTCGGTGGCGCAGACGCTCAATCACAGCCTGTCGTCGAGCGCCCGCGTGGCCAGCGACAGCATCAAGCCCGTGGTGGAAAACGCCATGGCCGCCATCGCGCAGGAATCCACCCGCCTGCACGAGCGCGTGAGCGCGGCGGTGCAGACGCAGCTGACCGGCCTGTCCACCCAGTTCGCCGCCACCACCGGCAGCGTGGCCGAAGGCTGGGCCAGCGCGCTGCAGAACCACGCGCGCACCAGCGAGCAGCTGGTCAGTGGCCTGGGGCAGGCGCTGGATCAGTTCAACACCAGCTTCGAGGCCCGCGCCGCCCAGCTGCTGGCCAACGTGCAACAGGCCACGGCGCAGCAGCACAGCGAGCAGGCCCAGGCCGAAGCGCTCAAACAGGCTGCGTGGACCACCGCGCTGCAAGGCATGGCCAGCGGCCTGCAAGCTGAATGGCAGCAGGTGGGCGCGGCCAACCTTGCGCAGCAACAGGCTGTGTGCCAGACGCTGGAACACACCGCCAGCGCCATCCAGCACAGCGCCAGCGAACAGGCCACGCGCAGCATGGAAAGCGTGGCCCGCCTGTTGGTGCAGAGCGAAGCGCTGGTGCTGGCCCGCACCGAGTCGGAAGCGCAATGGACGCAACAACACGGCCAGCGCATGGATCAACTGGCCGCCCTCTGGCGCAGCGAACTCGCCGCCTTGCGCAGCGAAGAAAGCACGCACTTGCAGACCCTGCGCAGCGAAGAAGCCGCGCGCGGCCAGGCCGCCGCCGAACGCGCCACCGCGCTGCACGCCGAGCTGACCCAGCAACTGCAAACCCTGCGCGCAGAAGAAGCCCGTCGTCAGCAGGCCGCCGCCGAACAAGCCGCTGCGCTGCACACCGCCATCGGCACCCAGCTGCAAGCGCTGCGCACCGAAGAAGCCACGCACCTGCAAACCCTGCGCAGCGAAGAGGCCGCGCGCGGCCAGGCCGCGGTGCAGCGCCTGGGCGAGCTGCAGGCCGCCATCGCCGAACACCTCGCCACGCTCGGCACCTCGCTCGAAGCGCCCATGTCGCGCCTGCTCGAAACGGCGTCCGAGGCGCCCAAGGCCGCGGCCGAAGTCATTGGCCAGCTGCGGCAGGAGATGAGCCGTCTCACCGAGCGCGACAACCTGGCTTTGCAGGAACGCACCGAGCTGGTGACGCACATCAGCAGCCTGCTGCAGAACGTGCAGCAGACCACCGGCGAGCAGCGCGCCGCCATCGAATCGCTGGTCGCTTCGGCCACCACCGTGCTCAACCAGACCGGCGCGCAGTTCGCGCAGACCCTGGGCGCGCAGGCGGGCAGGGCCGACGAGCAGACCGCACAACTTGCCACCAGCACCGCCGAACTCGCCGCGCTGGGCGAAGCCTTCCAGCAAGGCGTGGAGCTGTTCAGCAGCACCAATGAAAAGCTGGTGGACGGCCTGCAGCGCGTCGAAGGCGCCATCGGCCAGCACATGGCGCGCAGCGACGAACAGCTCGCCTACTACGTGGCGCAGGCGCGCGAGGTGATCGACCTCAGCATCAGCGCACAGCAGGGCATCGTGGAAGACATGCGCAGCCTGCGCGCCAGCAAGCCTGCCGCCGCCAAAGCCGCCGCGCCCGCTGCACCTTCCGCTCAGGGAGCAGTGTGATGAACTCCAGCGTGGACGACACCGCCATCGACGACGGCCTCGGCGAAACCGCGCCCGTCTGGGCCGTGTTTGGCGACCTCATGTCCGGCGTGGTCGGCGCGTTCGTGCTCATCCTCATCGGCGTGCTGCTGGTGCAGATGGACCTGGTGAGCAGCCTGCAGTCCGAGATCGCCAAACGCCAGCAGGAAGAAGCCCGCCGCATGGCGCTGGAAAAAGCGCTCGCCATTCCGCTGCAGAGCGGCCGCGTCACGCTCGACAACGGTCGCATCGGCATCAGCGGCAGCGTGCTGTTCGACTTCAACTCCGACCAGCTGCGCCCCGAAGGCCAGCAGCTGCTCAAGAGCCTGGTGCCGCCGCTGGAGGTGTACCTCGGCGAGCGCGACGAGATGCTCATGGTGAGCGGCTTCACCGACGACAAGCCCATCATCCAGGGCCCCCACCAGCGCTTCGAAGACAACCTGGAACTCTCGGCCCAGCGCGCGCTCACCGTGACGCGCACGCTCGTCAAAGAAGGCATGCCCCGCCAGCGCGTGTTCAGCGCCGCCTTCGGCGCCGAACAACCCGTGGCCAGCAACGCCGACGAAAAGGGCAGAGCGCTCAACCGCCGCGTGGAAATGGCCCCCGTGCCCCGCGCCGCGCCCACGCCGAGCACGGCGGCGCCAGCGGTCACCGCCAAGCCATGAACACCAAGCGCTCTCCCCTGGCGGCCCTCAACGCCCACATAGCCCAAGCCAGCCAGGCCGCAGCAGGCGGACAAAAATCAAACGGCGACCAGTGGCCCGACCTCCGCAGTGCCCAGCGTTTCCGCGAAACCTGGGAACGCCTCGGCGCCGAAGACGCCGTGGTGAAGGCCACGCACCGCGCGCCTGAAAACGCCGGCCCGCTCAACTCCCACATGCTCGTGCTGCGCACGCTCGGCCTCATGCGCGAGCTCTCGCCGCACTACCTGCGGCGCTTCCTCTCCCATACCGAATCCCTGCTCTGGCTGGAGCAGGCGCAGGGGCAGCTCAAAGCGCCGGCGGGCAAGGGCAAGGCGGTGAAGGCGGCTCGACAGAAGAAGTGAAGTCGTCGGCCATGGCGGCGGGGAAAGCCCATGTGGCTGGTGCAAGAACAAGTGGGGGCGTATCGTGGCAAACCACCCCGCGCGCGCTCATCGCCGAGTTCTCCGACCCCGACCGGTCGGCGACCGTTGGGCTCCGCCGCGCAACACACAGGAGAACCCCCATGTCTTACATCGACGGTTTCGTGATCGCGGTCCCGACCGGGAAACAGCAGCAGTTCATTGCCCACGCCAACACGGTGGACAGCGCCTTCATCGATCACGGCGCGACGCGGGTGGTCGAGTGCTGGGGGGCCGATGTGCCCAAGGGCAAGACCACCGACTTCCAGGGCGCGGTGGCGGCGCAGGACGACGAGGCGGTGGCGTTCTCGTGGATCGAGTGGCCCGACAAGGCCACGCGCGACGGCGTGATGGGCCGGATGGACGAACTGGCCAAGACCGACCAGCGCTGCGACCCGGCAAAGAACCCGATGCCCTTCGACGGCAAACGGATGATCTACGGCGGCTTCGAGCCGATCGTCGAACAAGGCGCTGCGACCGCCGACAGCTACGTCCAGGGCTTCGTCATCCCGGTTCCGACGGGCCGGCGCGAAGACTACCGCCAGATGGCCGAAGAGGCGTGGGTGTTGTTCAAGGACTACGGCGCGCTGCGCGTGGTCGAAGCCTGGGGCGACGATGTGCCCGATGGCCAGCTCACCGACTTTCGCCGCGCCGTGAAGGCCGAGCCGGGCGAGAACATCGTGTTCTCTTTCATGGAATGGCCGTCGCGCGAAGTCTGCGACGCCGCGCACGACAAGATGATGAAGGACGAGCGCATGAAGCCGCCCGAGGGCATGGACTGGCCGTTCGACGCCCAGCGAATGATCTATGCCGGGTTCACCCCGGTCGTGACGCTGGAGAAGTGA
>JAHIQV010000219.1 GCA_018903185.1 Gammaproteobacteria bacterium
CTGCTCATGACTTCGATGCGCATGACAGTTGTTCTCGCAATCGTCCTTTGCGCATCAACCACCGGACTCCCATGAACTGCTACCTCCAGAACTTCATGTCGAGCCTAGGTTTCGGTCGCTCCTGGCTGATGAGTGACATGCGCGCCCCGACCGTCTTGGCCTGTGAATCGGGCACGCAACCCGTTCGGCGCGTCGTCTATCCGGAAACCAAGCCGTCAGCATCCAGCGCAGGCGGGCGCATCAGGTCTTCGTCGATGCCCATGACCGCGCTGGCCCGTTCGACGGCCCGCCACAGCAGCGGCGGCATCTTCAAAATCTCGTCTGGCGAGTCGGCCTGCGCAATCCAGCTGCTGATTTGTTGGTGCTGATCGGGGGTCAGCAATGCCAGGTTCAGCATCTCGTCGATTGTTTTCATGTCGGCTTCTCACAAGTCATGGTCAATGGCGCTGATGCTGTCACACATCCGTGGCGCCGGCTTTCAGCACAAACTTTCAACCCTGGTCTTCACCGCAAACCCGCCTTGCGCAGCCGGTAGCTGAACTGCCGCAGCGTGAGCCCCAGGCTTTGCGCCGCGCGCGACTGGTTGCCCTGGTGGCGGGTCAGTGCGTCTTGCAGCGTCTGCGCGTCGTGTGAGCCAGCGCTCTGGTAGTCGCGCACCAGCCCGGCTGCCGCGGGCAGGGCCGGCGGGATCGGGGCCGAGGCGGGTGCCGGGGGGGCGTGGCCCAGCGCCTCGGGCATGAAGCGCTCCAGCGCCGCGGCCGTCACCAGCGTGTGGTCGGCCAGCAGCACCAGGCGTTCGATCAGGTTGCCCAGCTCGCGGATGTTGCCGGGCCAGTCGTGCGCCTCCAGCCGCGCCAACGCGTCGGGCGCGAGGTTCACGTTGCGCTGGTGCGCCTGGTTGGCGCGGCTCACGAAATGCAAGGCCAGCGCGCGCACGTCTTCGCGCCGTTCGCGCAGGCTGGGCAGGCGGATCGGGATCACGTTGAGGCGGTAATACAGATCCTGCCGGAAGCCGCCGGCCTGCACCTCGCGCGCCAGATCGCGGTTGGTGGCCGCGACCAAGCGCACGTCGATGCGGATCTCGCGCGTGCCGCCCAGGCGCACCAGGGTGCCTTCCTGCAGCGTGCGCAGCAGCTTGCTCTGCATGGCCAGCGGCAGCTCGCCGATCTCGTCCAGGAAGATGGTGCCGCGGTTGGCCTGCTCGAACCAGCCGGCGCGCGCCGTGCTGGCGCCGGTGAAGGCGCCGCGCTCGTAGCCGAACAGTTCGGATTCAAACAACGTGTCCGGAATGGCCGAGCAGTTGACCTTGATGAACGGCTGGTCGCGCCGGCCGCTGGCCAGGTGCACCGCGCGGGCAAACAGTTCTTTGCCCGTGCCCGACTCGCCCAGCAGCAGCACCGTGGCCTGCGACTGCGACACGCGCTCCAGCTCACCCAGCGCCCGCAGCAGCGCGGGCGAGCGGCCGATCAGCCCGTAGCGCGCGCTGCCCACGTCGAGCGCGTGCTCCAGCGCCTCGTTGCGTGCGGCCAGCTGGCGCCGCTCCTCGGCCACCAGCTGCTCCAGCTGCAGCAGCTGGCCGGCCAGCGTGGCCAGGATGCGCAGCAGCGCCAGGTCGTCGTTCAGGTGCCGCTGGCGGCTGCGGATGCGGTGGCAGGCCAGCACGCCGACGGTGGCGCCGTTCACCTCGATCGGCAGCGCGATGAAGGCCACGGTCTGTGGTGGCAGCTGAGCGCGCGCCACGGTGCGAAAGAGAAACAGCGGCTCAGCGTCCACGTCCTGCACGATGGCGGGCAGCCCGCTGGCCAGCACGCGGCCGGTGATGCCCTCACCCCAGCGGAACACGCCGCGCGCCGCTTCCTCGGCGGTGAGGCCGTAGGCGTGGCGGACCGAGGCGGTGCGCTCCGCGCCCGGCACCGCTTCGTCGGCCAGCACCATGCGGCCCCGGTTCAGGCCCAGCAGCTCGCTCATCAGGTGCAGCATCTCGCGCAACACAAAAGCCGGCGCCAAGCTGCGGCCCACGAGCTTCATCACCTCGCGCATGAGCAGCAGCTCCTGGGCGTGCCAGTCGGTGGCGGGGGTGTCGGGGTCGGTGGGGTGGAGCATGGTGGATCTTGGCAAACCCTAAGCAAAGAGCGCACCAGGCCTGTGCGTGGCCGTGCCGACGGAAGGCAGCGGCTGGCTGCTGCCCGGGAAAGCCCCCTCATTGGGCATGCCTATCATCCGTGATCAGGAGGAAACGACATGTCAGACAACAGACTCGCAGACACGGGGGGCGCCGACGGGGTGAGGGCGCTGGAGGTGACGGAAGACGACGCCCGGGCGGCGCTGCTGCAGGAGTCGCGGCGCTTCATGCAGTTTGCGTTGGCGGGGGAGGTGTTTTTCTGGGTGGTGCTGTTCGGCGCCGGGCCGGACAGCGCGCTGGCGCCCCTGGCCTTTGCCGGCTTCTTCGGCGCCTGGTTCGCCAGCGTGGTGGGGGTCAGCCGCGGCACCCGCGCCCTGGGCACGGGCTTCGCCC
>JAHIQV010000220.1 GCA_018903185.1 Gammaproteobacteria bacterium
CCGCCTTCAGCGACGAGGTGGCCCCGGTGATCGCCTTCCTGTGCAGCGACGCGTCGCGCTGGGTCAGCGGCATCAACCTGCCGGTCGACGGCGGCCTGGCTTCGACCTACATCTGATCAAAAAAACCAGGGGGCGTCCACGCCACGCCCCCGACCGATCCCCCCACCACAACGAGGAGACAACATGAAAATAACCTTCACCACCCACCGGCGCCATGCACTGGCCCTGGCCTGCGGCCTGGCCTGCGCGCTGCCCGCCTTCGCGATGGAACTGGCGTCGGACGACCCCGATACCAAGATCCGGCTCGACTTCACGCCCAAGTACAGCCTGGCCTACCGGCTCAAGGACCCCTCGGCCCTGCTGACCTCGCCCGCCGCGCGCGGCGACGGTGGCGTCACCAACGAGAACGACGGCGACCTCAATTTCGGCAAAGGTGTGGTGTCCAACCGCGTGGACCTGCTCAGCGAGTTCGACTACAGCCGCGGCAACTGGGGCATGCGCCTCAGCCACGCGGCCTGGTACGACTCGAAGTACCTGGGCCGCAACGACAACCCCGGCACCATGGGTGTGAGCAACCAGCCAGGCCAGCCGGCCAACGAATTCATCCCGGCCACGCGCAGCCGGCACGGCCGCGGCGGCGAAGTGCTCGACGCCTTCGTCTACGCCAAGGGTTCGGTGGGCGAGCTGCCCGGTTCCATCCGCATCGGCAAACACGCCCTGCAATACGGCGAAAGCCTGTTCTTCGGACAGAACGGCATCGCCAATGCCCAGGGCCCGGTGGACGTGGCCAAGATCGTCTCGGTGCCCAACTGGCAGTTCAAGGAAGTGCTGCTGCCGGTGGAGCAGGTCTCGGGCAGCCTGCAGGTGGCCGAGGGCGTGACGCTGGGCGGCTACTACCAGCTCAAGTGGAGGCCCAGCAAGATCCCGGGCGTGGGCAGCTACTTCTCGAACCAGGACTACATCGGGGGCGGGCAGGTGTTCTTCGGCCCGCCGCTGCCGCCGGTGCTGGTGACCGACAACAGCAAGGACCAGCGTCCGGGCGACAGCGGGCAGTTCGGCGCCCAGCTGCGCTGGTCGCCCGCGGGCAGCGACTACGAGTTCGGTTTCTACGCCGCGCGTTACCACGACAAGACCCCCGCCGTGCCGGTGTTCGACCTGGTCAACGGCAACGTGCACCAGGTCTACGCCGAGGGCATCAAGACCGTGGGCGCCAGCGTCACGTCTTCCATCGGTCAGCTCAACTGGGCGCTCGAAGGCTCGGTGCGCACCGACGCGCCGCTGGCCAACGACCCCGCCGTGCTCGGTGGCGCGCCCTTCATGCCGCCGCTCAACTGCAGCGGCTCCGCCAGCAACCCCTGCTACGCCATCGGCAAGACCGCGCACCTGAACCTCTCGGGCATCTACGTGCTCAACAAGTCCAGCCTGTGGGACGGTGGCGCGCTGGTGGCCGAACTGGCCTGGAACCGCGTCATGAGCGTGGACAAGAACCCCAGCACCGTGGGCTTTGGCGGGCTCGACCCCAACACCACCCGCAGCGCCATGGCGTTTCGCATGATCTTCGAGCCGCAGTACTTCCAGGTGCTGCCGGGTCTGGACCTGTCGGTCCCGATCGGCCTGGGCTACAACTTCGGCGGCCGTTCCTCGGCCATCTTCAACTTCGCTGGCGGCGCCAGCAATGCGGGCGACGTCAGCGTGGGCGTCAAGGCCAAGTACCAGAACGCCTGGAACGTCGGCCTGAACTACACGGCCTTCTTCGGCAAGGAAAACACCTTCACCGTGGCCGACCCGCGCACCCCCACGCGAATGCTGTCCTTTGGCCAGACCCTGAAAGACCGCGACTACCTGTCCTTCAACGTCTCCCGCACCTTCTGACCCACACCCGAGAAACACCATGAAGCACAACGCAAAACCCCACTGGCTGCTGGCCGCGCTGCTGGCCACCTCTCTCCCGCTGCAGGCCGCCGTGACGGCGGAAGAAGCCGCCAGACTCAAGTCCACGCTCACCCCCGTGGGCGCAGAAAAAGCC
>JAHIQV010000221.1 GCA_018903185.1 Gammaproteobacteria bacterium
GGCCGTGTAGCAGCAGCACGTAGGAAGCGATCAGCAGCACTTCAAAAAACACGAACAGGTTGAACAGGTCACCGGTCAGGAACGCGCCGCTCAGACCCATCAACTGGAAGTGGAAGATGGCGTGAAAGTGGCGTCCGCGCATGTCCCAGCCGCCGGTGGCGTACCAGAGCACAGGCGCTGCCACCAGGTAGGTCAGAAACACCATCAGGGCCGAGAGCCGGTCGAGCACCAGCACGATGCCGAACGGCGCCGACCATTCACCCAACTGGTACACCAGCAGCTCGCCGCTGGCCGCGCGCCAGACCAGCCCGGCCGCCATCACCGTGCCGAGCAGCACCGACGCCAGGCTCAGGCGGCGACGCCAGCGCACCCGGGCGCTGCCGTGCCCGCCGCCCTGTCCCGCCATGCCACCGAAGTCACCCAGCAGCAGCAGACCCATCGCGGTGAACGACGGCAGCAGGACCGAGAGCACCGGTGCGTGTTGCAGCCAGAAAGCCAGGATCGCATCCGTCATCAGCTGCGCTCCCCGTTGCGGGCCGATCGGGCCGCCGGCTGGTAGCCCGTGGCGTGTCCAGGTTCATGGCCGTCCACGTGGTCGCTGCCGCTTTCATGGCGGTTGCGCAGCGCCAGCTCGATCACGAAGCCGGTGGTGGCAAAGCCGATCACGATGGCCGTGAGCACCAGTGCCTGAGGCAGCGGGTCGGCCACCAGCCCTTCGCCCACGAGGATCGGCTGGGCATTGGTCCACAGCCGACCCATCACGAAGATGAACACGTTGACCGCGTAACCGAACAGCGAAAGCCCCAGCACCACCGGGAAACTGCGCCCACGCAACATCAGGTAGATGGCGCAGGCGGTGACAAAACCGATGCCCGTGGCCAGCAAAAATTCCATGCTCATGACTGGCCTCCGGCCGAAGCGGTGTGGGTGGGTGTGCCTTCCCGGCTCACCGAGCCCAGCACCGAGATGGTCAGCAGGGTCGCACCCACCACCGTGAGATAGACCCCGAGATCGAACAGAGCAGCCGAGGCCAGCGGGAGTTCACCCAGCAGCGGCACATGCGGATGCCCGTGGGCGCTGGTGAGGAAAGGTCGGCTCCACAGGAAGGCGCCTGCACCGGTCAGCCCGGCGATGGAGAGGCCGGCGCCGATCCAGCGCACGAAGCGGCGCCCGGCCTGCGCGCGCAACATCGCCTCCGCCCTGGCCTGGCCCAGCGCCATGAACTGCAGCACCAGCGCCACCGCGGTGATCAGGCCGGCAATGAACCCCCCACCGGGCAGGTTGTGGCCGCGCATGAAGATGTAGAGCGTGAACACCAGCGCCAGCGGCAACACCACCGAAGCCGCCACGCGCAGCATCAGCGGCTGGGCCGCAAAGGTCCAGGCCAGGCCTTGCGGGTCGGCCAGTGGCCTGCGGCTGCGCATGCCGTCCATGAGCGCGAGCACACCGATGGCCGCGATGCCCAGCACGGTGATCTCGCCAAAGGTGTCGTAGCCCCGGAAGTCCACCAGGATCACGTTGACCACGTTGGTGCCGCCGCCCACGGGCAGCGATTTTTCCAGAAAGTACCAGGCGATGGAGTCGTGGTTGCGCGTGAGCAGCACCCAGGCCACCCAGGCCATGCCCGCGCCGCCGGCCAGCGCCAGCACGCCATCGCGCGCACGGCGCAGCGCCGACGATTCGCGCGGCGAGTGTTGGGGCAACAAGGCCAGTCCCATCAGCAGCAGCACGGTGGACACCACCTCGACGGAGAGCTGCGTCAGCGCCAGATCGGGCGCCGACAGGCTCACGAAGGTGAGCGAAGTCACCAGCCCGACCACGCCGACCAGCACCACGGCCTGAAAACGCTGGTGGTGCGTGAGCGCGATCGCCGCACAAGCGGCGAACAGCAGCAACCACACGGCGATGGCCAGCGGCGAGGCGGGCAGCAGTTCGCGCGTGCCGGCACCGATGCCCTGGCCCACCAGCTGCGTCGCCGCGGCCACCACCGCCGCACCGATCAGCCAGACCAGGTAGCGCTGCAGTGAGCCGGTCTCCAGGCGGATGGAAATGCGCCCGGCGAGCGAAAACAACCCGTCGATCACACCGTCGAAGATCTGCCGCCCGGTGGCCGGGCCGAACCAGGCCTCGGACTCGATGCGGTGCATGCGCTTGCCGCGTGCCAGCAGCAGGTACAAACCGATGCCCGCGGCCAGCGCGATCGCGCTCATCAGCAGCGGCAGGTTGAAGCCGTGCCAGATCGCCAGGTGGTACTCGGGCAGCGGCTGGCCCACCAGGGCCGTGGCCGCCACGTGCACCAGCGGCCCGAAGGTGATGGCCGGCAACAGGCCCACCACGATGCACATCGACACCAGCAGCATTGCTGGCAGCTTCATGCCCAGCGGCGGCTCGTGCGGGTGCGTGTTCGGCACGTCGCCCAGCGGCCCGTTGAAATACGTGTCGTGAACGAAGCGCAGCGAATAGGCCACGCTGAACACGCCCGCCAGCGTCACCAGCGCCGGCACCACCCAGCTCCAGATGCCCGCCGTGCCCACCACTGCTTCGGTGAAGAACATTTCCTTGGACAGGAAACCGTTGGTCAGCGGCACGCCCGCCATCGACGCGGCCGCCACCATCGAGAGCGTGGCCGTCCAGGGCATGAGCTTGTAGAGGCCGCCGAGCTGGCGCATGTCGCGCGAATGCGTTTCGTGGTCGACGATGCCCGCGATCATGAACAGCGAGGCCTTGAAGGTGGCGTGGTTGAGCACGTGGAACACCGCGGCCACGGCGGCCAGCGGTGAACCCAGCCCGATCAGGAAGACGATCAGGCCCAGGTGGCTCACGGTCGAATACGCCAGCAGTCCCTTGAGGTCGTGCTTGAAAAGGGCGATGAAGGCCGCGAACAGCACCGTGGCCAGACCTGCCACGGTGACGATCACCTCGAACCAGCCCGAACCCGCCAGCACCGGGTACATGCGCATCAGCAGGAACACGCCCGCCTTCACCATGGTGGCCGAATGCAGGTAGGCCGACACCGGCGTGGGGGCGGCCATGGCGTCGGGCAGCCAGAAGTGAAACGGGAATTGCGCGCTCTTGGTGAAGGCGCCGAGCAGGATCAGCAGCAGCGCCGGCACAAACATCGGATCGGCCTGGATCATGGCCACACGGCCCACCATCTCGCTCAACTCGTAGGTGCCCGCGATCTGACCCAGCAACACGAAGCCGCCCAGCATCGCCAGACCACCGCCGCCGGTCACGGCCAGCGCCTGACGCGCTCCGGCCCGCGCATCGGCGCGGTGGCTCCAGAAGCCGATCAGCAGGAAAGACGACAGGCTGGTGAGCTCCCAGAACACCACCAGCAACAGCAGGTTGTCCGACAGCGCCACACCCAGCATGGCCGCCATGAACAGCATCATCTCGCTGAAGAACTTGCCCGCCGAATCCTTCGGGCTCAGGTAGAAGTGCGCGTAGAGCACGATCAGCAGGCCGATGAACAGGATCAGCCCAGCAAACAGCAGAGAGAGGCCGTCCAGCCGGAACGTCAGGTTCAGCCCGATCTCGGGCACCCAGGTCCAGGCGTTGCGCACCGTCTCGCCCGCCATCACCGCAGGCGCATGGCTCAGCAGCACGGCCAGGCTGGCAGCGGTGACCGCGCCGGCCGCCAGGGCGGTCAACAGACGGGACCTCGGGCCGAGCCAGAATGTGGCTGCGGTGCCCAGTAAAAGTGGCAACAACACGATCAATAACAGCACGGCTCTTCTTTCAGGTTGGCCTGCGATTCTAAAAGGCTCACGCGCCGAGCCTCCCGACAGGCCGTCGATCCGCTTTTGCGCGGGCGCAAACTCAGTGCCTCTCAGGTTCGCTCAGCGTCGGCCGCAAGGTCCAGGCCAGACGCGAACCCAGTCCCACCACCACGCCCACCGCCCAGAACACGCCGGCCACGCCGACCACCACACCGGCCGATCCGAACAGCAGCGGCATCACCACACTGGAGCCATTGATGGCCATGGCCCGCAGGCCCAGGGCCTCGCCATGGCGATGGTGGGGTGTGATCTGGTGCAGCGTGCTCATGATCATGGGTTGCACCGACCCCAGCGCCAGTCCCAGGCCGATGGACAGGGCGCCCATGGCCCAGGCCGCATGGACCAGCGGGTAGACCGAAAACAGGAGCGCCGTCACCACCATGGCCGTGCCGATCACCACCGACTCGCGCAGATGGGCCGCCAGCCAGGGCATGGCCAGCCGGATCGCCGTGGCCGCCAGCGCGAACGCACCGAGGATCGAGCCGATCACCGTAGCGCTGAGATCGCGCTCGTGGCCGATCACCGGCACCAGAAAAGTGTGCACATCCCAGCACGAGGACAACAGCCAGTTGATCAGCATGAGGCGCCGGAAGTCGGGCTGGCGCAGCAGGTTCCACGAAGAACCGCTGGCGCCGCGCTGGGCGGGCGCCAACGGCTCGTGCTCCACCACGCTGCGCACCCAGAACCAGGCCAGCGATGGCAGCAGAGCCAGCAGCAGGTAGGCCGCCCTGAAACCCCAGGCGTCGATCATCAAGCCGGCCGCGAACGGCCCAAGGAAGTTGGAGATGGATGGCCCGATCGCCATCCAGCTGAACACCTGCTTGAGTTCGGTGGCGTTCGTGGCCATCCGGCCCACGTGGCGCTGCAGCGCGATCATGGCCAGGCCCGTGGCCGCGCCGCAGGCCAGCGCCGTCAGGCACAACACGGGGAACACCGGCCAGGCCACCGCAGCCGCTGCGCCCAGCGTGGCCGTGCCGATGGACAGGGCAAACGGTTTTTTGAGCCCGCGCCGGTCGGCGTAGCGCCCGGCGGGCAGCGCCAGGAACACCTGGGCCAGCGCAAACAGCGCCAGCAGCATGCCCACCGCCGCAGCGCTGTGACCTTCGCGCAGCGCCATCAGCGGCGCGGCCATGCGAAAGCCGGTCATGCAGGCGTGCAGGCTGACCTGCGCCACGATCAGGCGCGCCAGCCCGACTCGCAGGCGCGTGCTCAAACCTCCCCGCGGTCGTTGGGGTCCAGCGGCAGCAGCGCGCTGGCCTGTTCCTGCGGCAGCGCCTCCACCGTCTTGAGCGCGCGGCTCATGGCGCGGCTGCGCGTCTCGGCGTTGTCCAGCGTGTTGAGCACGGTCTGCGTCTGGCTCTTGACCTTGGCCAGCACATCGCCGAACTTGCCGAACTCGGTCTTGACCGCGCCCAGCACCTGCCAGACCTCGCTGCTGCGCTTTTCCAGCGCCAGCGTGCGAAAACCCATCTGCAGCGAATTGAGCATGGCCATCAGCGTGGTCGGGCCCGCCAGCGTGACACGGTATTCGCGCTGCAGCACCTCCATCAGCCCCGGGCGACGCAGCACCTCGGCGTAAAGCCCTTCGGTGGGCAGGAACAGGATGGCGAAGTCCGTGGTGTGCGGCGGCTCCAGGTACTTGTCGGCCATGCTTTTGGCTTCGAACCTGATGCGCTGCTCCAGCCCGCGCGCGGCCGCTTCGGCACCGTCCACGTCGGCGCGCTGCTGTGCGTCGAGCAGGCGTTCGTAGTCTTCGTTCGGAAACTTGGCGTCGATCGGCAGCCAGCAGGGTGCACCGTCGTCGCCGCGCCCCGGCAGCTTGATGGCGAAGTCCACCACGTTGCGGCTTCCCGGGCGCGTGGCGACCTGGGTGGCGTACTGGTCGGGCGCGAACACCTGCTCCAGCAGGGCGCCGAGCTGGGCTTCGCCGAACATGCCGCGGGTTTTCACGTTGGTCAGCAGGTGTTTCAGATCGCCCACGCCCTGCGCCAGCGTCTGCATCTCGCCCAGGCCCTTGTGCACCTGCTCCAGCCGGTCGGCCACCTGTTTGAAGCTCTCGCCCAGCCGCGCCTGCAGCGTGCTCTGCAGCTTCTCGTCCACGGTCGCGCGCATCTCGTCCAGTTTGGCGGCGTTGCTCTGCTGCAGTTGCGAGAGCTGGCCGTCCAGCGTGGTGCGGATCTCGGCCAGACGGCGCGCGTTGCCCTCGCTCATGTCCTGCAGCTGGCGCGTGAGCGTGTCGCCCAAGGTGCCACGCAGTTGCACCAGTTGCTGGGCAAAAGCGTCGATCTGCGCGTTCTGCGTGCGCGTGGCCTCGGCGGCCTGCTGCCCCATGCCCAGGCTGATCGCCTGCAACTGCTGGGTGAGCGTATCGCCCAGGGTGCCGCGCAGTTGCAGCAACTGATGGGCAAACGCGTCGAGCTGGGTGTTCTGCGTGCGCGTGGCCTCGGCGTCCTGGCGCGTCAGCGTTTCCTGGAAGGTGGCCAGGGTCTGCTGGATCTCCTGCCGGCCACCGCGCGAGCTGTCGCTGATCTCGCGGCGCAGTTCGCTCTCGATGTGTTCCATGCGCTGCGCCTGGTTTTGCAGCGAGCCCAGCAGCAACTGGCGGTGCGCCAGCTCAGCGGCGTCCACCGGCCGGCGCCGCAACAACAGCCACAGCAACAGCAGCAGGATCAACCCCTGCAACAGCAAACCCAGGACCATCCAGAACGACACGGATTCAAACATGCGGACGATTATCGGCGAGGCCCGGGCACGTCCGGGCGCTCTATAGAATGACCCGATCCCATTTTCAGGAGCCCCCCATGAGCGTCTACGACAAGCTTTCCCAACTCGGCATCGAACTGCCGCCCGTGGCCATCCCGGCCGCCGCCTACGTGCCCTTCGTGCAGACCGGCAATCTCATCTTTCTGAGCGGCCACATTGCCAAGAAAGACGGCAAACCCTGGGTCGGTCAGCTCGGCCTGACCACCACCACCGAAGAAGGCAAGCTCGCCGCCCGCGCCATCGCCATCGACCTCATGGGCACGCTCGCCGCCGCCTGCCTGGTCACCGGCAAGACGCTGGACGACGTGAAGCGCATCGTCAAGGTCATGAGCCTGGTCAACAGCACCGGCACCTTCACCGAACAGCACCTGGTCACCAACGGCTGCAGCGAACTGCTGGGCGAAGTGTTCGGCCCCCAAGCTGGCGCCCACGCCCGCAGCGCGTTTGGCGTGGCGCAGATTCCGATGGGTGCCTGTGTGGAAATCGAGCTGATCGCCGAACTGGGGTGAAAAAGACAAAGCTGACCGAACCGTCTTGAGATCGGCCCTGATCCCGTTGTCGCTGCAAGTGAATGAATCGCTGGGGTTTGTCACTTCGTTTCAATCAACCAGGGTTTCGCCCCTTTCAGGTCACCATCAGCGATTGCAGCTCGTTCATGGTGTCGGTTGCCGACGCTCTGGAGTGTTCGACGACGAAACCGGCGATGGTCGAAATCCCTTGGGCCGCGGCCAGGTGGTGGGCATCAAGACCCCGGGTCGGCACAAAACGACCACATGCAACCCAACGCTCGAGCCGGGCGGTCATCTCCGGGAAACGCCGCTGAGAACGCAAGGTGACAGATTGGGTGACGTGGGCTCCGGCGCGTGCGGTGGCCGAGGCGTGCAACAGCACCTGAGCGCTGGAGGCATTGAGACGGAAGTTGGGGTCGAACGCCACGAGTTGACCTTCATCCGTTTCGCCGACATCGCAGCCGGCGATCCCAATGAAACCGGCCTGACGTGCCCGTTCCCCGATTGTCGACATCAACGTCGCCATTTCCGATGATGGCGCGTCGTTGGCATCGATCAAGCTACCCGATTGCTTGCCAGGCAGATCGAAGATCTGCTCGGCGCAGCCAGCGTAAATCACTTGGTCGGGGCTCACGAGAATGCAAGCGCACCAGCTGCGGCGCACCTTGATATGGGATTCCATGATCAGGGTGCCTTTCGGGTCGAGCGCCTCCAGCTCATCAAGAGCGGCCTGGTAGCTGGAGCTGTCGGCACAGTGCCTGACCGCATAGCCCCATCCCGTGGCTGCATCACCGGCCACCTTCAGCCAGACCGGAAACGTGAACGTCATTGGCCAGGCTTGCGCATGGTTGACCAAGTGCCGGGGTGCCAGGTTTTGAGGCGGTACCAGCAGATGCAGCCGGCTCTTGGCGTTGAGATCGTGCCACAGGGAATTCGGAACCAGCAGTGCGCTGTCGTCGTACAAGGCTGGTGGCATGGGGTATGCGGACAGAATCCGGTGGCCTTCCTGCACAAGCTGTCGCGCCAGTGCGTGGGCTTCCTCGCCCGTGTCGTAGCGCAGCGTGGTTTCCTCGATGCGAAGGCCGGCCAGCGTCATGAGGTCCAGAAACGCCACCGTGGCACAGGAACGGTGTCGCACGGCAGCGCGCCGTCCGAACATCCCCAGTCCGATGCCAGTGACAGCCTCCAGATTGACAGGCTGGAATCCGAGCAAACGCGTCTGGTGCAAATCGGTTCTGGCCATGAAGACCGCGTCCGGTGGCAGCCAGGCGTCCAGATCGATCAGCCAGCTCAACGGCATGGTCATGGCAGGAATTCCTCGATGCCCCGGGACAGGTGTGTCAGCCTGGGAGAGTCAGGGTCGCCAGCGTAGGCGGGTGTCTTGTTCAGGTCCAGCACGATCGGTTTGCCTTCATGCATGACGTAATCGAATTTTCCAAAATCGAAACCCGCGCGTTGCTTCAAGTCGATCAGTTCGTCCGGTACGTCGTCAATGAACTCGTGCCGCACCAGGTTACCGGCCTTGACCATGTGGTCGGTGCCCAGCAGCCGCCAGCCGTAGCTGAAGGAGCCCAGGAACATCCATCCCCGGATGCAGTAGAGATCACCGTCACGCTCAGGCATGAACCGTTCAACGATGTAGGCCGGGTTGCGCCAGACCCACCCTGGAACATCACGGATGGAGGGCACCACGGGGTAGTGCCGGTCCGGCAACTGGCCGGCCAGTTGCCACGGCCTGGCAGTGAGCCTGACCCGCGGGGACGGCATGTGGTGTTCTGGCGGAAGACAAGCCAGACCTTCGGGCAACCCAAAATGGTTGAGATCGGTTTTCACAATGACCGGGCCGTCCCAGTCGCCATCCCGGGAAAGTCGCAGGGTCGAGTACAGGCTCTTGGAGATATCCCGTACCGCTCCATTGATCACAGCCCGTCCCGCAGGAGGTGTGGGAGCATCGGCGTCGTTCAGACGGGTTTTGTCGACATGAAGCACGCAGGCATCGGCTCCGGGGTCATAGACGGAGCCTGATGTTGACACGATGCCTCGCGCTTCCCAGCGTTTGGTCAGGTGATGAAGTACATAGAAATTCGGTAGCGCCTGTTGCCCACAGGCGATGCTGATCAAGGTCATGACCGGTACTCACGGGAGTCTCATGGACAGGAGGAATAGTCGACGCGCCGGAGTCATGGACAAGCCGACAGGCGCGGCAGTGGGAAAGCGGTACTGAGCAGCGGGTACAGGCGAGAGATCCAGACAAGAAGCGCCCACCTTCATCACACATCCGCCGCATCTACACAACCTGATATTGATCATAGCCCGTTGCAGTCCTTTGCCTGCTCGCCCTGCATGGCAACACCCTGTCTGCGGTTCTTGTTCATCGAAGCGCGATGTTCGCTCCACGTTTCCTTCCCACGATCGGTCACCCTGACACCGTTGCCCTTCACCGTTGCCCTTCACTTTGCTCACGGTGACCAGATCGCAGCGGGACTTGCACCCGCAGGTGTGTGCCCATGCCGGGCGCTCAAAAAAAAAAGAGGCACCGAAGTGCCTCTTTTTAAGGGAAGGAGCGGCCCGAAGGCCGTTCACACCGGGATCAGACCTTGGAAGCCTTCTTGGCCAGGTCGGTGGCCTGCTTGGAAGCGACGGCGAAGTTGGCCTGGGCGGTGGCCGAGGCTTTCTTGATGGTGGCCTGAGCCGTTTCAACAGCCTTCTGGCCCTGGCTCAGCGCGCTCTGCAGAGCGGCGACGGCGGCTTCGGAGCCGGCCGGTGCGTTCTTCACCAGTTGGTCCACGGAGGCGCCGATGGCCTTCTGTGCGTCAGCCACGGTGGCTTCGAACTGCTTGGTGAAATCGGCACTGCCTTCGGTGGCGATGCTCTGCACGTGCTGGAAGTAAGCGGTCGACTTTTCAGCCAGGGGCTGGAAGAAGGCGGCTTGCAGGCTCATGAATTCCTGGGGCGTCTTGACGGACATCACGGCCTTGGCGTGGTTGAAGGACTCGCCCAGGGCGGCTTTGGAAGCGGCCATGTTGAGCTCGACCAGCTTTTCCACGCCAGCGTAAGCCTTCTTGGCGGCGCCTTCGAAGGCGTCCATGTTGGCTTTGTTGGCGGCGATGATCTGTTCAGCGGGGTTGTTCATTTCGGGTTCCTTGAGGTGGAGGGTTGAAGGAGCCGCTCTTGAACATGTCCCGGATCACCGAGTTATGTTGCAGTGCAGCATGAACGCGATTCTACGGGTAATCCCGGGGATGGCAAGCGTTTTTTGCTGCAGTGCAGCAATGTTAGAGGCATTCCCCAAAAGCAGGGGGTTCGCTGGTGATCGCAGGTCGCCGGACGCTCGTGCTCAGAACCAGGTCGTGACCGCGTCCACCACGCGGTAGGCGTCGTCCACCACTGGTATCCAGCGCCATTTGTCAAACGTGGTGCAGGGGTGCGAAATGCCGGAGGCCACGGTTTCGCCGAGCACGGGCCATTCCTCCTCAGGGGCCGAGGCGTCGTAGCGCAGGTAGGCGTGCTGGTCGTTCAGGGCGTCGATGCGCCAGTGGGCGGGCACGCCGCGAGGCGCGCCACCCTGCCCGTCCGAACGCCAGATCGGCAAAGGCAGATCGAGGTCGTGCGACACGTCGCGCCGACCCATGCTGAGCAGCGCCAGGCCGGGCTCGGGGCAGCTCTGCACGCAGGCCAGCACTTCCAGCGCGGGCTTCAGGGTCTCCCGCAGGTTCAGGCGCTCGGCCACACAGCAGAGGTAACGGGTGTAGCGCTGGTGGTCGTGTGTGAGGTAGCAGCCCGAGCGCAGCACGCCACGCACCGGGCGGCCCAGGTTCGGCGTGAGCCGCTCGGCCACCAGATCGAAGATGGCGGAGCCGCCCGCGCTGAGGATGACTTCTTCGTGAGCGAACCAGCCCTGCGCAATGGCTTCGCGCGCTGTGGCCTCCACGCGGTCCATCAGGCCTTGCACGGTGGCGCGGTCTTTGGCGTGGTCGCAGGTCGCGGTGGTGCCTTCGTAGCACTCGATGCCGGCGAGCCGGAGCACCGGGCTGGCAGCGATGCGCTGCGCGATCTGCCGGGCTTCGTCGGCCGTGCGGCAGCCGCTGCGCTGGCCAGCGATGCCCAGCTCCAGCAGCACCTCGAACCGGCCCTGGAAACCACGCGCCGTGGCCCAGGCTTCGATGGCGTCCACCTGCCCGGTGGCGTCCACGAGGAACATCGAACGCAGCGCAGGCTGCTCGGCGTGCAGCAGCGCCAGCGCGTCCAGCTCCGCGCGCTGGATCACCTGGTTCGCGATCAGCAGCACCGGCACACCGTGCCGCGCGCCCACCGCTGCCTGGAACACGGTGGCGAAGCTGATGCCCCAGGCGCCCGCGTCCAGCTGCATCTGCCAGAGTTCGGGTGACATGCTGGTCTTGCCGTGCGGCGCGA
>JAHIQV010000024.1 GCA_018903185.1 Gammaproteobacteria bacterium
AGGGGGTGAGCTCGGGCGCGGTCACGAAGTCGCTGCCCTGCCCGGCCACGCCCGCCGGCATCTGGCCGAATTTGGGATTCTGGTTGGCGTAATAACCCAGCCCCGGCTCGTACAGCGCCATGGCCATGAAACGGTCAAACGGCAGCCAGCCGCCCGCCGCGCGGATGGCCTCGCTCAGGCGCGCCAGCAGGGCCCTCGTTAAACTTGACGGTTCGCTCACAGATTCGGTGTTCACCCGCCCATTATCCGAGACGGTCCGACATGCCCAGCACCTCCCCCACCGAAACCTCCGCTGCGCGCACCGTGCTGGTCACCGGCGCGGGCAAGCGCCTGGGCCGCGAGATCGCGCTCACACTGGCGCGCGCTGGCTGGAACGTGGCGGTGCACCACCGGCTGTCGGTGGACGAAGCGCGGCAGACCGCCGCCGACTGCGATGCGCTCAGCGGCCGCACCGGCAGCGCCGCGTCTTTCTGCGCCGATCTCGGTGACGAGTCCAGTGTGCGGGCACTGCTGCCCGCCGTGGTGGCGCGTTTCGGCCAGGTCGACGCGGTGGTCAACAACGCCTCGCTGTTCGAGCATGACAGCGCTCAAAACTTCGGCTTCGCGGCGATGGAAACGCACCTGCGCGCCAACACCGGCTCGGCCATCCTGCTGGCGCAGGCGCTGCACACCCACCTGATGACCGGCGACCGCGACGGCGCCGTGGTCAACCTGCTGGACCAGAAGCTCTGGAACCAGAACCCCGATTTTTTCAGCTACACCCTGTCCAAGGCCGCACTCGAAGCCGCCAACACCATGCTGGCACTGGCGCTGGCGCCGCGCGTGCGCGTGGTCGGCGTGGCGCCCGGGCTCACGCTCACCAGCCACCTGCTGAGCGACCAGAAGTTCGCCGAGCTGCACCGCCAGTCGCCGCTCGGCCGCTCGTCCACGCCCGGGGATGTGGCCGCGACCGTGGCCTTTGCGCTGGCCAACCGCTCCATCACAGGCACCACGCTGCTGGTCGACGGCGGCCAGCATCTGATGCGCTTCGAACGCGACTTTTCGCTGATGTAAACCAGGCCACCCTGGCCCAGACCCATGACCACACCCCACGCGCCGCAGGCCGGCACCCAGATCCTGGCCCTCACCGGCCTGCGTTTCGACGCCAACCTCGGCATCCTGGACCACGAAAAGACCAGCCCGCAACCGATCCAGGTGGACGCCGAACTCAACCAGGGCAGCCAGCCGCTGCTGCCGCACGACGACGACATCTCCCACGTGCTCGACTACCGCAAGGTGCGCCAGATCATCATCGACGAGTGCACCGCCGATCACGTGAACCTGCTGGAGAGCCTGATCGGCAAGCTCACGCGCCGCCTGATGCTGCTGCCGGGCGTGATCGGCGTGCGCGTGAAGATCGCCAAGCTGGAGATTTTTGACGACTGCGAAGTGGCGATCCGCATGGAAAGTGGACAGTGGTGATGGGGTGGAGACCACACCACCCCTTCAAATCAAGCGAAGTTTGAAAAGTTACTGATTTTTTATAATTTGACAAATTTCAGTATCATCCACCCATGAACCCGATCCGAAATCCCTTCGCCCCCGGCGCGGGCACACCGCCGCCGGAGCTGGCCGGCCGGGGCACGCTGATCGAATCCGTCCACATCGCCCTGGAGCGCGCCCGCATCGGGCGCCCGGCCAAGAGCGCGATGCTGGTGGGCCTGCGCGGGGTGGGCAAAACCGTGCTGCTCGACCGCATGCGCGACGACGCCGAGGCCGCCGGCATCCACACCGTGCGGCTGGAAGCGCCGGAAGGGCGCTCGCTGCCGGCGCTGCTGGCCCCGCAGTTACGCCAGGCCTTGTTGCGCCTGAGCCAGCTCGACGCGGCCAAGGCCTTCGCCATCCGCGGCCTGCGGGCGCTGGCCGGTTTCGCCAGGCGGCTGAAAGTGACCTACAACGACATCGAGGTCGGCATCGACTACGAGCCCGAACCCGGCCTGGCCGACAACGGCGACCTCGAACACGACCTGCAGGCGCTGCTGGAGCAGGCGGGCCTGGCCGCCAAGGCGGCGGGCACGGCGCTGGCCCTGTTCATCGACGAGTTGCAGTACGTGCCCGAAGAGCAGCTCGCGGCCCTCATCACCGCCATGCACCGGACCGAACAGCGCCGGTTGCCGGTGGTGCTGGTCGGCGCCGGCCTGCCCCAGTTGCGCGGGCTCATGGGCAACTCCAAGTCCTACGCCGAGCGCCTGTTCGACTTTCCGTTCATCGGCGCCCTGGCGCCGGAAGACGCGGCACAGGCGATCGAAAAGCCGCTGCTGGACGAAGGCGTCGCCATCACGCCCGAAGCGCTGGCCGAGATCCTGCGCGTGACGCAGGGCTACGCCTACTTCCTGCAGGCCTGGGGCAGCCACACCTGGCTGGCGGCCGACACCAGCCTGATCGACATCGACGCCGTCCGCAAGGCCAGCGTCACGGCCATCGCCGGTCTGGATGAGGGCTTTTTCCGGGTGCGTTTCGACCGCTGCACGCCGAAGGAAAAAAAGTACCTGCGGGCCATGGCGGAACTTGGCGAAGGCCCGCACCGGTCGGGCGACATCGCCGACTGCCTGAACGAAAAGGTGTCGTCGCTGGCCCCCACGCGCAGTGCGCTGATCGGCAAAGGCATGGTCTGGAGCCCCAACCACGGCGACACGGCCTTCACCGTGCCGATGTTTGACGCGTTCATGAAACGCATCATCCCCGGCGCGGACTGGAAATGAAACGAGACTTGAACATGAATCCTGAAAAAATCGCCCACGAGAACCACAAGCTGGAAAAGCGGCTGTGCCGTGAAGTCGGCCGCGCCATCGTCGACTTCAACATGATCGAGGAAGGCGACCGCGTGATGGTCTGCGTCTCGGGCGGCAAGGACAGCTACGGTCTGCTCGACATCCTGCTGAAGCTGCAGGCGCGTGCGCCGATCAACTTCGAGATCATCGCGGTCAACCTCGATCAGAAGCAGCCCGGCTTCCCCGACCACATCCTGCCCGAGTACCTAGCCAAGCTCGGCGTGAAGCACCACATCGAGACGCAGGACACCTACTCCATCGTCAAGAAGGTGATCCCCGAAGGCAAGACCATGTGCAGCCTGTGCAGCCGGCTGCGCCGCGGCATCCTGTACCGGGTGGCCAAAGAGCTGGGCGCCACCAAGATCGCGCTCGGCCACCACCGCGACGACATGCTGCAGACGCTGTTCCTCAACATGTTCTTCGGCGGCAAGCTCAAGGGCATGCCGGCCAAGCTGGTCAGCGACAACGGCGAGTTCATGGTGATCCGGCCGCTGGCCTACGTGCCCGAAAAAGACCTGATCCGCTGGGCCGAGGTCAAGCAGTTCCCCATCATCCCCTGCACGCTCTGCGGCAGCCAGGAGAACCTGCAGCGCAAGCAGGTCGGCAACCTGCTGCGCGACTGGGACAAGAAGTTTCCGGGCCGGCTGGAGAACATGCTCACCGCGCTGCAGAACGTGGTGCCCAGCCACCTGATGGACCGCCAGCTGTTCCCCTTCGAGAGCATCAAGGTCACCGGCGAGGCCGATGAAAACGGCGACAAGGCGTTCGACGAAGAACCTTTGCCCGATACCGCCCCGCCCGTGGCCGACGACGAAGCCGGGAACGAAGTGCCGGCCCGCGCGGTCATACCGATCGCCGCGCACTGAAACCGGGGAACCGGGCCCATGTGGGCGCGACGCAACCCCCGC